>NZ_JBIUXX010000016.1:81019-110926 GCF_044744235.1 Pseudomonas sp. NPDC087346 | reverse complement strand
AGTCTGCACCTCGACTTCCTTATCTCCGATAACCAAGAGATAGGGAACCTTGAGCAAAGTATGCTCGCGGATTTTAAAGCCGATCTTTTCATTTCTCAAGTCGGACTTGGCACGAAATCCGCTTTCGTTGAGAGTTTTTTCGACTTCGGCGACAAAATCCGCCTGTTTATCAGTGATATTCATGATCACTGCCTGAGTCGGAGCCAGCCACGCAGGGAACGCGCCCTCGTAGTGCTCGATCAGAATCCCGACGAAACGTTCGAAGGATCCAAGGATCGCCCGGTGCAACATTACCGGGTGCTTGCGACTGTTGTCTTCGGAGACGTATTCGGCTCCCAAACGGATCGGCAGGTTAAAATCGAGCTGCAAGGTACCACATTGCCAAACACGGCCAAGGCAATCTTTCAGCGAGAACTCGATTTTCGGACCGTAGAAAGCACCCTCGCCCGGCTGCAGATCGTACGCAAGGCCCGCGCTGTCTAGCGCTGCGGCCAATGCAGCTTCGGCGCGATCCCACAATTCGTCGGAGCCAACGCGTTTTTCCGGACGAGTGGACAGCTTCATCTCGACATCGGTGAAGCCGAAATCGCGATAAACGTCCATGGTCAGCTTGATGAACGCTGCCGATTCGGCCTGCATCTGCTCTTCTGTGCAGAAGATGTGGGCGTCGTCCTGAGTGAACGCACGTACACGCATGATGCCGTGCAGAGCACCCGACGGCTCGTTACGATGGCAGGCACCGAACTCGGCCAGACGCATCGGCAGCTCGCGGTAGCTCTTCAGGCCCTGATTGAATACCTGCACGTGGCACGGGCAGTTCATCGGCTTGATGGCGTAGTCGCGGTTTTCCGACTGAGTGGTGAACATGTTGTCGGCGTAGTTGGCCCAATGCCCGGATTTCTCCCAAAGGCTGCGGTCAACCACTTGCGGCGTCTTGATCTCGAGATAGCCGTTGTCACGCTGCACTTTGCGCATGTACTGCTCAAGCACCTGGTACAGAGTCCAGCCGTTCGGGTGCCAGAACACCATGCCCGGGGATTCTTCCTGAGTGTGGAACAGGCCAAGACGTTTGCCGATTTTGCGGTGATCGCGTTTTTCAGCTTCTTCGATGCGCTGGATGTAGGCAGCCAGCTGCTTCTTGTCAGCCCAAGCGGTGCCGTAAACGCGCTGCAACTGCTCGTTCTTGGCATCACCGCGCCAGTAGGCGCCGGACAGTTTGGTCAGTTTGAAGGATTTCAGGAAACGCGTGTTCGGCACGTGCGGGCCACGGCACATGTCGACGTATTCTTCGTGATAGTACAGACCCATGGCCTGCTCGTTCGGCATGTCCTCGACCAGACGCAGCTTGTAGTCTTCGCCGCGGGCCTTGAACACTTCGATCACTTCGGCGCGCGGAGTGACTTTCTTGATCACGTCGTAATCTTTTTCGATCAGCTGCTGCATGCGCTGTTCGATGGCGGCCATGTCGTCCGGAGTAAAAGGACGTTCGAAGGCGATGTCGTAATAGAAGCCGTCGTCGATGACCGGACCGATGACCATTTTGGCCGTCGGGTACAGCTGCTTGACCGCGTGGCCAACCAGGTGAGCGCAAGAGTGGCGAATGATCTCCAGCCCCTCTTCATCCTTTGGCGTAATGATTTGCAGCGAAGCGTCGCTGTCGATGATGTCGCTGGCGTCAACCAGCTTGCCATTGACCTTGCCGGCCACGGTGGCTTTGGCCAGACCTGCACCAATGGATGCGGCGACCTCGGCTACGGAAACCGGGTGATCGAATGAACGTTGACTGCCGTCGGGAAGAGTAATAGTTGGCATGGCGCCTCCTCTCCTAGTGGTGACCCCTACCAAAGGTCACGTGGGTTGGGATGAGCCAGTACAAGATCCGATCCAGGCCATTCAATGACGAACGCCTGCCTTACAGCGGCAGGAGCCTTGCGGCCAACCGGAAAACCGAACCAGAGTGACTGGGATTCAAATCAGAGTTATTCGTGCGTAAACCGCCACCGGGACTGAAGATCACCGAAGCTTGCAAACGCCCGAGCCGGGCATGCTAGCACAGATGAACGGTCGCCGATGTGAACGAATCAAAATGTCCATTCCTGGGGCGAAAAGTGAACTTGGGATATACGCTTTGCCTCGAATAGACTGAGAATCGTCGCCGATATCAATCCAAGGAGTTACAGACATGCGCCTTATCCGTCTTTTTGCTTTCGCTGCCCCGCTGGCCATGCTTCTGCCGCTGAGCGCTCAAGCGGCCTGGCCTGCCGGTGTAAAAGCCCAGTACATGAATGACTGCACAGCTGCTGCCAGCAAAAGCGTCAACCCTACTGTGGCCAAGCAACATTGCACCTGTGGCGCCGACGTTCTGGAGAAGAAATTCACCACACAGGAAATCGCCCAACTGATGGACAAGAACACCCCGCCAAGTGGCGAACTGGGCCAGCGCGCACTGAAAGAAATCTCGGTTTGCCGCGTTCAGAAATAAGCCCTATCGAGAGCGCTTTCGAGCTGCGGAGGGGTAAAAAAGCCCTGAAAAAGCCCCGAATTCGATAATTTACACAGCTTTTATAGCTTTTTTTACACCCTTTACTCCCGGCTAGAAGCCCCGCAAACCGGGGCTTTCAGCGATTCCAGCAAACGAACAAAGTGCAATATGAAAGCAAACAGCACGTCCGGGGGGCTTACAAAGTGAACATTTCGACTATGATACCCGGGTGTGCCCAGTTGGCCTGAGCAGCACAGTACTACTGAAAATATATGTTTCTTGGAGATACACCATGTCTAATCGCCAAACCGGCACCGTTAAATGGTTCAACGATGAAAAAGGCTTCGCTTCATAACTCCACAATCCGGTGACGACCTGTTCGTACACTTCAAAGCTATCGAATCCGACGGTTTCAAAAGCCTGAAAGAAGGCCAGACTGTCTCCTTCGTGGCTGAGAAAGGCCAAAAGGGTATGCAAGCTGCACAGGTTCGCCCAGAGTAATTTCTCGGCGCACTAAAAAAACCCCGTCCATGTGACGGGGTTTTTTATTGCCTGTAGCAAAAGCTGTCGGCGATCAGCCGCAGTTGACGCGAGTGACCACCAGATTGTTATCGGTGTTCAGATTCAGGCGATCGGAGCGGTACTCAAGAGTAATCATGTCGTTTGGCTTGAGGAAACGAGCGTTCTGCGCTCCGGCCTTGGCACGAGCCTGTTCCAGCAGTTCCGGCGAAGCCTTCTTGTCAATGGCAAACTCCGCTGCCGTTGCTTCACAGCGGCTGTGACCGGTGTCGGTCGCCACAGTGTCCTTCGTCGAATCGCTGGAGGTAGTGCTGCAACCGGCCAGCATGGCAACGGCCATAAGTGCACCCAATGACGCGAACTTCAAAGGCATGAAGCCTCCTTCTTTCAATAGTTAAGCTGAGATCGTGCGACCGCCATTTTGGCATTTGGTTTCGCACCCAGTGCTATCACCTTGCCCCACGACCCGGTAAAACGCAGAGTGTGCCTCAATAGCGTCCGACGTTTGTACGCGTAATCGTCACTGAATATTAACGAGCTCAGTAGACGTCGATGTAGTCATACGGTGGGTTCGGCCAGTTTTCCTTGAGCGCATTGAAGATCTGCATCACCCAGACTTCATCGCTGGCCGCGACGTTGCCGACATAGCCCGAGCCCTTGGCCCAGGTCTCCAGCCGAAACAGCAGTCCGTCGATATCCTGACCGCCGGTAACGCCAGAAGAAAGGTAAGCGATGCCGCCCTTGGTGACACGCAACTGAGTGTGTTCGTCGTCACTGGCCGAGGCCAGCAATCGGCGTACAGCCTCAAGTGTCAGCCCGTCAGGGGTGTTCAAATCAATCTGCACAACGCGATCCTTGGGTCAGCCGGAAAAGACCAAGTGTCGCACAGCACCGGGCTCATGCCTAAGTCGCAGTGCCAAACGCCCGACAAAGTGGTTAACTCGACACTCAGATTTCCCGACCTTTCGAGCACACTCATGAGCAGCGTAAGCATCGACGCCGACATCAAGGCCAAATGGGCAGACGGACACAGTTCCTATAGTCCGGGGACCACGGAGGAACTGGCAATTATCGGGATAGACCTTTTGGTCAAGGAATTGGGAACCGTAGCGGCTCAGCAATTCATCTCGCAGATATTCGAGCGATATCCGCACGAGCAGGTCGTCGATACACAAACCACCAACGCGTAAAAAACCCGCAGGCTGGCACCTGCGGGCGTATTGCTTACTTCAGACGCTTAAGGCGTTCGGTCAACAGATCGAAGAAGCCTTGCGCATCGCCGTTTTCCACCCAGAAAGCATTTTTCGGTGCCTTCAGGCCGTCGTACCAATCGACAACGGTCTGGCCGAACGTCGGGCCTTCGCGGCTATCGACAACCACGTTCACCGAGCGACCGGTAAACAGTTCCGGCTTGAGCAGATAAGCGATAACGGTGGCGTCATGCACCGGGCCACCCGGGATGCCGTAGTGTTCCATATCCCCTTTGATGTACTCGTTGAGGATGTCGCCGACAATCTTGCTCGCATTGTTGTTCAGCGCTGCGATCTGCTTCAGGCGCGCATCACTGGTGAGAATCTTGTGCGTCACATCCAGCGGCAGGTAGGTCAGTTTCACGCCGCTTTTGAGCACCACTTCAGCCGCTTGCGGGTCGGCAAACAGGTTGAACTCAGCCACAGGGGTGATGTTGCCGCCATTGAAATGCGCGCCACCCATGATTACCACTTCCTTGATGCCTTGAACGATCTCTGGCTCCTGAATCAGCGCCAGCGCCAGGTTGGTCTGCGGGCCAAGCATGGCGATGGTGATGCTGTGCGGCTTGGCTTTTTTCAGGGTATCGATCAGATAGTTGACCGCGTTGCCTTCTGCCAGACCTTTTTTCGGCTCATGCACGGTGACACCCGACAGGCCTTCCTTGCCATGGATGTTCTCGGCGTAGATCGGTGTGCGCATCAGCGGTCTAGGCGCGCCGGCGTACACAGGCACATCTTCACGCCCCGCCCACTCACGCGCCAGGCGCGCATTGCGTGAGGTCTTGTCGAGACGCACGTTGCCGGCCACGGTGGTCAGCGCACGAATGTTCAATTCGTCTGGCGAAGCCAGAGCGAACAGCAGTGCGACCACGTCATCGGCGCCCGGGTCGGTGTCGATGATCAGATCGATTTTTTCCGCGGCTTGAGCGCCTGTAGCGGTAATCAGAGACAAGAGCAGAAAACTCCGAAGCAATTGGTGCAGTTTTTGAGCATAGCGGTGCATGGCGCATTCCTTGTGCTTAAGAAATCAAAAGGGCTTGAACCCTGTTTAGAACGTAACCCCAGCCACCAGCACGATGTTGCAGTACGGCTGACATTCGCCTGTACGAACAATCGCCCGTGCCTGTCGGCTAAGAACTTTGAATTGCTCGTGATTGAGCAGATCGCGCCGACCGAGGGCGCTTGCGTCATTCAACTCGTCCAGCGCGATCAGCGCGCTCGGCTGTTTGTCGAAGATTTCGCTGGCCAGTACATGACTTTCAACCTGCATTTCACTCAGCACGACTTTCAGTGTGCTGATGAAATCCGGAACACCGTGGGTCAATGCCAGATCGATCAACTCGACACCCGGCGGCACCGGCAGACCGGCATCACCGATCACTACCATGTCGCCATGGCCAAGGGATGCAATCAGTCGCGACAACGCGACGTTGAGCAAAGGAGTCTTTTTCATGCGGGTTTGAAGGCCTGTACGTCGGATTGCGTTGGAATGGAAGGTTGCGCACCGGCACGAGTCACAGACAGCGCGGCAGCGATCTGCCCATAGCGAATGGCTTCTGCTTCGGTCTGGCCGTCAGCCAGCGCCGCTGCGAAACCACCGACAAAGGTATCCCCTGCCGCCGTGGTATCGACAGCCTTCACCTTTGGTGCCGGGAAATGCTCGAAACGCTGGCCGTCGGCGAACAACGAACCCTGAGCACCAAGGGTGATGATCACTTTGCCTGCGCCCATGGCAATCAGTCGGCTGGCAGCTACTTCGGCGGATGCCAGCGAGTCCACCGGCAAGCCGCTTAACGCCGTGGCTTCGCTTTCGTTGGGGATCAGGTAGTCAATCGATGCATACCAATCCGCTGGCAAAGGGCGACTGGCGGGGGCCGGGTTGAGGATCACGGTTTTGCCCAGCTCGCGCCCACGCTTGAGCGCGTGACCAACCGAAGCATCGGGAATCTCAAGCTGACAGATGATCACGTCTGCGGCCTGCAACACGGCATCGAACCGGTCGACGACTGCTTCCGTCAACGCACCATTGGCGCCGGCAACAATCACGATTGCGTTCTGACTGTTGTCATCAACCACGATCAACGCCACGCCACTGGAATCCTCGACAGTGCTCACCGCCTGGCAATCGATTTGCTCGGCGAGCAATGCGTCACGCAATTGCACGCCGTAATCATCGTTGCCCACACAGCCAATCATCGCCACTTGCGCGCCCAGACGAGCAGCGGCCACAGCCTGATTGGCGCCTTTGCCGCCCGAAACGGTGGTGAACGAATGACCGATCAGCGTTTCACCCCCCTTGGGCAGGCGTGGCGCACGAGTCACCAGATCCATGTTCAGGCTGCCTATTACCACTACATTTGCTGGCATACATCACTACTCGTCAATTCGGTTTCAGCGGTATTCAGTGAACACGCCGGACAGCGGCGCAGTCGACTCTCGCAGGACAATACTGGGGGTCACGATCCGTTGATCGGTGGCCAGACTCGGGGTGGCAATCCTTCGCAGCAGCACTTCGGCAGCCATCTCGCCCAGTTGCAGGATCGACTGGCCGACCGTGGTCAGCGCAGGGTAAACGTAACGACTCATCTGGATATCATCGAAGCCGATGACCGACAGCTCCGCCGGCACGCGCATGTTGCGCTCAGCGGCGGCGCGCAACACACCGATGCCGATCATGTCGTTACCGGCGAAGATCGCACTCGGCGGATTTTTTTCCAGCAAAATCGCCGCCGCGTTGTAACCGCCGGTACTGGTGAAGTCACTTTCCAGCATGCGTTCAAGCGGCACTTCAATGCCCGCCTCGCTCAGCGCCCGGCAAAAACCAGCCAGACGCATTTGCGCCACACTGGTACTCGCAGGGCCGCCAATGGTGGCGATGTCTCGATGACCAAGTTCCAGCAGATGCCGGGTGGCGAGGTACGCGCCGTATTCGTGATCGATGCGCACCAGATCCGCATTGACGCCTTCCAGACCCCGGTCGACGATAACCATCGGCGTCTTAACCCCGGCCAGCCCTTGCGCCAGGCTGCTGTCACCACCGGCAGACGCGACGATCAAGCCGTCGATACGCTTTTCCAGCAGCACCCGCAGATAGCTTCGCTGTTTTTCCGGATTGTCGTCGGAGTTGCAGAGAATCACGCAGTAGCCATTACGCTCGCAGTAATCCTCGATCCCCCGCGCCAGTTCGGCGAAGTACGGGTTGAGGCTGTTGGGCACCAGCAGACCGATAGTCGCAGTGGTTTTGGCCTTTAAAGATCGAGCCACAGCACTCGGCACGTAATCGAGACTTTTGATCGCCGCCTCGACTTTCAGTCGCACTTCCAGGCTGACCGGGCGCGTCTTGTTCACAACATGCGACACCGTCGTGTAGGAAATCCCCGCGAGCGCTGCCACATCCTTGATCGTTGCCATGGTTCAGCCCCGGCGACTTGCGCGTTGACTACGGTAAGTATCGAGCACCACCGCAATCACGATCACCGCACCGGTGATGATGCGTTTGGTCGGTTCGCTTGCGCCGATCTGCGCCAGACCAGCCGCCAGCACCGAAATGATCAGGACGCCGAAGAAGGTACTGATCACCGAACCGCGACCGCCCATCAGGCTGGTGCCGCCGATAACCACGGCCGCGATGACTTGCAGCTCAAGGCCGGAACCGGCATTCGGATCAGCCGCCTCCAGACGCGAAATCTGGAACAGTGCCGCGACCCCGGCCAGCAAGCCCATCAGGCTGAACACCAGAATCTTGTAAGGCTTGGGATTGATCCCCGCCAGTCGTACTGCCTCTTCGTTGGTGCCGATGCCGATCAGGTAACGGCCGAATACGGTACGGGTCAGCACTGCCTGTGCGATGAAAATCACCAGCAAGGCAATGATGAACGAAGGCGAAATACCGAAGGCGATCGGGTTGGACAGCCAGGCGAACGAATCACCTATATAAGCAGTGCGCGAACCGGTCATCTGGTACGCCAGACCACGAGCCATTTCCAGCACGCCCAGCGACACGATAAACGACGGAATCCGCCACGCTACAGTGATCGAACCTGTGACAGTGCCGGCTAATGCAGCTACGGCCATGCCCAGTAATGCCGATGGCAAAACACCCCAGCCCCAACCGAGAATTGCCACGCTGACCGTCGAAGCGGCGAGCGCCAGCACCGAACCGACCGACAGATCGATCCCGCCAATGATCAGCACGAAGGTCATACCGACCGCCAACACCATCAGATCAGGGATCTGGTTGGCCAGGGTACTGAAGGTGTTATAGGACAGAAAATGGCTGCTCATGATCGAGAACAGCGCAATCATCGCCAGCAACGCGCCGGCCAGTCCCAGGTAAGTGCCCAGACCGTAAAAGTTGCCACCACGTTTGCCGGCGGAAGATGCAGTTTTCATGGGAGATCCCTAGGCGCCGCTTCATTGAGCAACGCATCACGTTTTTGATAGCCGGCGAATGCGGCGGCAAGCAATTCATCCTGGGTCCAGCTATCGCGCTCGAAGGTGTCGATCAGGCGCCCCGCAGACAGCACGCCGATCCGGTCGCAGATCAGCATCAGCTCACGCAGGTCACTGGAGACCACCACCAGCGCTTTGCCCTGGCGAGTCAATTCACCGAGCAAGTTATAAATGTCGAATTTTGCACCGACGTCGATGCCGCGAGTCGGCTCGTCGAACAGCAACACTGAACAGTCGCGCTCCAGCCATCGGCCGATCACCACTTTCTGCTGATTGCCACCGGAGAGTTCGGACACAAGTTGTGTCGGACTCGAACTGCGAATACGCATGGCGTCGATCTGTCGCTGCGCCAACGAAATTTCGTCGCCGTTGTTGACGATCCCGCCACTGGAAATTTCCGGCATGTTGCCCAGCGCAATATTGGCGCTGATCGACTGACTGAGCAGCAGGCCTTCGCCCTTGCGGTCTTCGGTGATCAACGCAATGCCATTGCGCACGGCATCGACCGGCGAACGAATGCTCACCACCTGGGCCGGTGAGCCGAGTGCCACGGTGCCGGTGTCGGCCAGATCAGCGCCGAAAATCAATCGCAACAGTTCTGTGCGCCCTGCCCCGATCAGTCCAGAGATACCGAAAATCTCGCCCGCACGGACTTCGAAGGAAACATCGCGCACCTTGTCGGAGCGACCCAGCCCCTTGACCGTCAGCGCCGGGGCGCCAATCTTGCGCACCCCCATATCGATGTGCTCGCCGAGTTCGCGACCGACCATCAACGTGACCAGTTGCTCACTGTTGTAGTTGGCCATCGGCTCGACACACACCAGATTGCCGTCACGCAGCACGGCAATACGCTGTGCGACTCGCGCCAGTTCTTCGAGGCGATGGGAAATGTAGATGATCGAAACGCCACGCGCTTGTAGCCGGGTGATCTGCTCAAAGAGCATTTCGACTTCACGAGCGGTGAGCATCGCGGTGGGCTCGTCGAGGATCAGCACATGGCAATCGCCGATCAGATTGCGCGCAATCTCGACCATCTGCTGATGGCCGATGCCCAACTCGCCGACCAGCGTGTCGGGGTCGATGGCATCCAGCCCGACCTGAGCCATGGCTTCAATAGCTGCCTTGCGCAATTGCTTGCGACTGATCCAGCCGCCATTGCTAGGCAAGTTGTCGAGAAACAGGTTTTCCGCGACCGACAGCGTCGGCAGCAGATTGAGTTCTTGCATGACCATGCGCACGCCCAAATCTTCAGCCTGGGTACGGCTGCCGGGGCGATATTCCTTGCCCTGGAACTGCATCTGGCCGGTGGTCGGGGTTACCAGACCTCCGATGATCTTCGACAGGGTGCTTTTGCCGGCGCCATTCTCACCGGTCAAAGCCAGCACTTCACCGCGCATCAGCGTCAAATCGATGCCTGTGAGCACCGGTTGCGCATAGGTCTTACCGATACCGCTGACCGAGAGGACAGCGTTCGGGGCGGAAACTGACATAAAAACTCTCCATGCGCTCGCCCGGACGGACGAGCGCCATTGTGTCGCCAGAAGACTTACTTGGTGACCAGCTCGACAGGCGTTTCGATCACACCGTTGGCACCGCTATCGACTTTCTCGCCCTTGATGATTTTCAGCGCAGTCTCGATACCGAACACCGCTTGCTTGGCAGCAAACTGGTCAGCAGTCGCCAACACGCGACCGTCTTTGAGCATTGGTTTGATGGCATTGATGTTGTCGTAACCGACGACTTTCACCTGGCCTGCCTTGCCGGCAGCACGTACTGCGGAAACAGCGCCCAGGGCCATGTTGTCGTTACCGGCCAGCAGCGCTTTGACATCCGGGTATTCGCTGAGGATTGCCGCTGCAACCTTGTTGCCACCGTCCATTTCCCACTGACCGGATTGCAGCGAGACAACCTTGATATTGGCTGCCTCCATTGCATCCTTGAAGCCAGCGGTACGCGCCTGAGCGTTGGTGGTAGTGGACACGCCTTCGATGATGCCGACTTCATCACCGGCCTTCAGCTGCTTGGCCAGATACTCACCGACCAGACGCGCACCTTTACGGTTGTCCGGACCTACGAATGGCACAGAGATGTTTTTGCTTTTGATGATTTCCGGATCGAGCTGGTTGTCGATGTTGATCACGGTGATACCGGCATCGACGGCTTTCTTGATCACCGGCACCATAGCCTTGGAATCAGATGGCGCGATAACCAGCGCATTGACCTTCGCCAGAATCATTTGCTCGACGATGCGCGTCTGACCGGCAGTATCGGTTTCGTCTTTGATACCGTTGGAGATCAGGTCGAAATCGGCAGAGTGTTCTTTCTGGTAGGCCTTGGCGCCGTCTTCCATGGTCAGGAAGAATTCGTTGGCCAGGGATTTCATGACCAGCGCGACTTTGGGTTTTTCCGGGGACTCGGCGAATGCCGAAGAGACAGGTAGTGCGGCGGCGGCAGCAGCCAGCATAGCGACAGCAAGAAGACGTCCAGCAAATGGCAGCTTCATGGGTTCACTCCGATCTTATGATTATTGTGAGCAACGCTTGCGCCGACGTAAGCCTGGTGACCTTGCGCTGATGGAATACATCAGCGAAGTCGTCGCGCAAACGTTTGCGTAGACCGAACTATGCGAACCCTGCAGAGATTTGTCAACGTCTGGAAATCTGTATTTGCTGTAGGACGCTTAACCGCGCTTGCGCAATATCAGGCCGTGGTATTAACCAACCCGCCACTGCCGGTACCTTTACTCATCTCTTTGACCAAGGCACCCGCAACCTCTGCCAACGCACCGCTGGTTTCGGCGATCTGACCCTGAACAGACATGACAGCAGTTTCCTTGGCCTCAGGCGTCGGGTAGCTCGCGGCTTGCGCGGCCGCCAGTTGTTGTTGCTGTTCTTGAAGCTGCTTTTGCAGTTCTGCCATACGTTTTAGCAGCATCTTCACGGTGACGCTTTGATTGCCGCCACTTTCTTCAGCTTTGTTGTCGTTCTGTACAGGACCGCCACCGGTGCGAACCTTGCCGTCATCCACGCCCAACGCGTCGGTCGAAGCCTCTTCTGCGGCATCGTTCAAGGCATGAATAGTCGCCGGCGTCTTGCCGGCGATGGTGATGCGGCCGGGATTCTCAAAACCGATTGTCATCGACATGTGTAACTCCTGAAAAAATAGATTCCTTGAAACCGCATCGGCCGGCTGATCCGTTTCTTTAGCCGTGCAAGGTCTGCGCTCGCAAGGTTGCGCAGATCAAGAACGTGATGTCTTTCGGTGAGCCGAACACAGAAGCCAAAACTATTCGGTAAACCGGACACGGGGTTACACAGCCAGATCAACGAATCGTTTAAATACTGATATAAATCATAAAGTTAAACATTTTTCTCAAGCACAGTACGGATGGTACAGATCCTGCTCTTCTCCTTGCACCCGAGCATTCAGATCAGCCCGGGACGCATCTAGATGAACCTGCATCAGCACCGTCTCACTACTAGAGAGAAAAATAATGAAATCTGCTTTCAACACTTTGGTTCCCGGCGCTTTGGCCCTTCTCATGCTCCTGCCCACCGCCCTTCAGGCAAAAGAAGTCGAAACCCAGAACAAGCTGGCTAACGTCGTGGTACTTGCCACCGGCGGCACGATTGCCGGCGCCGGCGCCAGCGCGGCCAACAGCGCTACTTATCAGGCAGCCAAAGTCGGTATCGATCAATTGATCGCCGGCATTCCCGAGCTGAGCAAACTGGCAAACGTGCGTGGCGAACAAGTCATGCAGATCGCCTCGGAAAGCATCACCAACGACAACCTGCTGCAACTGGGTCGTCGTGTAGCCGAACTGGCCGACAGCAAAGACGTCGATGGCATCGTGATCACCCACGGCACCGACACTCTGGAAGAAACCGCCTACTTCCTGAACCTGGTCGAGAAAACCGACAAGCCGATCATCGTTGTCGGCTCCATGCGTCCGGGCACCGCCATGTCGGCAGACGGCATGCTCAACCTGTACAACGCCGTAGCCGTCGCCAGCAGCAAAGATGCTCGCGGCAAAGGCGTCCTGGTGACCATGAACGATGAAATCCAGTCCGGTCGCGACGTCAGCAAAATGATCAACATCAAGACCGAGGCGTTTAAAAGTGCCTGGGGCCCGCTGGGCATGGTTGTTGAAGGCAAATCCTATTGGTTCCGCTTGCCAGCCAAGCGTCACACCATGGATTCGGAATTCGACATCAAGAACATCAAGAGCCTTCCTGACGTAGAAATCGCCTATTCCTACGGTAACGTCAGCGACACTGCCTACAAAGCCCTGGCCCAGTCCGGCGCCAAAGCCATCATCCATGCCGGTACCGGCAATGGCTCGGTGTCTTCCCGCGTGGTTCCGACCCTGCAAGCCCTGCGCAAGGACGGCGTGCAGATCATTCGTTCTTCCCACGTCAATGCCGGTGGTTTCGTTCTGCGTAACGCCGAACAGCCGGACGACAAGTACGACTGGGTTGTGGCACACGACCTGAATCCGCAAAAAGCCCGCATCCTGGCAATGGTCGCCCTGACCAAAACCAACGACAGCAAAGAGCTGCAACGGATGTTCTGGGAATACTGATTGACCTTCGCCCGGCCATTTCCCGGCCGGGCACTCTTCCCGCGATTCGTCTCTGCGGCGAATCGCGAGACGCTTACGCCTCCCGCGCATTTTTCTCACAAATAAATCGATCAGCCCTACACCAAAACCGGAAAATCACTGTCAGAGAGATCTTCTTGAATTTTAAGCAGTTGCGAAAATGCCTACAGTTAAATACTGTATGCACGTACAGCTTAATAAGGATAACCTCGTGGCCACCTCCCCTGATGCTCCTGACGCTTATGAACGCATGGGTATTCGCGTTCAAAAAATCATCAATTCCCCCACCGCACAAAAAGCCAAGGCAGCACTGATCTTTCGGCTGCCTGACGAGCCGATGGACGAGTGGGAGCAACTGCTTGAGGAAATCGACGAGAACGATAACGTCACCCTCGCCTATCGCGACGATGGCGGCGTGCAGATTTTTTGGGTTGTGCCGAAGGAAGATTGATTCAATGATTGTTCGCTGTTTTGCTTTGCTATTGCTGTTTATCGCGATGGGCGCGCAAGCGGGTGCGCCCCGTACGTTCACCGAAGCCAAGAAGGTCGCCTGGAAACTTTACGCACCCCAGTCCACCGAGTTTTATTGCGGGTGCAAATACACCGGCAACAAAGTCGATCTGGCGGCATGTGGTTATGTGCCGCGCAAAAATGCCAAACGCGCTTCGCGCATCGAGTGGGAGCACATTGTTCCCGCTTGGCAGTTCGGCCATCAACGCCAATGCTGGCAGAACGGCGGACGCAAGAATTGCACGCGCTATGACCCGAGTTACCAGAAGGCCGAAGCCGATCTGCACAACCTGGTGCCAAGTATTGGCGAGGTGAACGGCGACCGCAGCAACTTCAGTTACGGATGGCTACCCGTGCAATCCGGCCAGTATGGATCGTGTCTGACCCAGGTCGACTTCAAGGCCAAGAAGGTCATGCCCCGCCCTTCGATTCGCGGCATGATCGCACGCACCTACTTCTACATGAGCAAGCAGTACGGCTTGCGCTTGTCGAAGCAGGATCAACAGCTTTACGAAGCGTGGAACAAGACCTACCCGGTGCAAGACTGGGAACGCCAGCGCAATCAGAGCGTGGCGTGCGTGATGGGGCGCGGTAACGAGTTCGTCGGCCCGGTTAATCTGAAAGCCTGCGGCTGATTGATCGCGCAAAAGAAAAGGCCTCGAACGTGATGTTCGAGGCCTTTTTTGTGACTAGCTTCCGGCCTTGTTGTAACGCCAGTAGCCCATCAGATTGAGTGACTCGCGAGGGATGCCGCATTCCTTGATCAGGTATTTGCGCAGACTCATGACGGCTGCACTTTCTCCGGCGATCCAGCCGTAAAATCCTTCTGTGGCGGTACCGGCTATGTCCCAGAGAATATCCTTGTCGATATCGACATCTGCCAGCTCGACTGCTTGCCCGACTGACGAAGCACTCGCGGGCAACACTGCCTGACGCACTGACTCCACCATCAATGAACCGGCAACCGCCGCACTCGTCTGATCGCGAATCAACCACTGCACCGAAAGTCCGGGCCAATCGGGCACAGCCAGCATGTCTTGCGCGCTGTCCACTTCGAAAAATGCCTGGGTTTGTGGTGGCTCGGCGAGTGCGGCTAACTCATCCAGAATGCCCATGGCCGCTGGCAACGCCGTCGAATCGGCAACCAACAAAACCTGACTGAGATTTTGTGGTGGCTTCCATTCAAATCCGCCCGCCTCCTGCGCAGTGAATGCGCTGTCAGGAGCGAGGATTTGCATCGACTCTCCTACCTCTGCCCGCAAAGCCCAACGCGAGGCAGGACCGGTTTCGCCGTGCAGAACAAAATCAATGTCCACTTCGCCTTGCTTGGCACGCAGATGACGGATTGTGTAAGTGCGCATTGCCGGGCGCCGATCACCGAGCATCGCGCGAAAACGCGCATACCAACCCTCTCCTTGTGAAAGCCTGGCAGGCGAGCCGTCAGCGGCAGGAAAAAACAGCTTCACTCGCTGATCCGGCGCCCAGGTCGCCATGCCGCCAATCGCCGGATCGGCGAGCGTGATCCGCATGAGATGCGGGCTCAGAAGAGTTTTACGGTGCAGAACTGCACTGAAGAGCTTGTAGGGAGTGGCGGACGCCATGCGGAGCTCCTTCAAGAAATCGTGATTGACTCGTATAAGACGAATCGCATCCGATGACCTTTAGGTTGCTCCGCCGAGAGTGTGTTTACGGCGCTATAGGGTGCTCGAGCACCACCGACTCGATATTTTGCTTCTTGGCCTTCACCAACGCTGCGTCCACCTGCACCTGCCGAGCTTCGGCCTCGGCCTTGGTGTTGAACGGGCCAATCAAAATACGGGTTTTACCGCTACTGTCCTTGATGACGGTCGGAACGAAAGCATGCTCAATCAACCAGCCGCTCAAGTCACTGACAGCCTGAGGCGTTTCACCGCGCACCTCAAGATCCCACTGCGGAGCAGAAGCCGCCGCAGGAGCAGTCGCGACTACCGTTTTCGGCTTCGGCGCGTCTACACTCTTGCCTTCACCACAACCTGCCAATGCCAGTGCCGCGACCAACCAGACCAATTTGCGCACAACGCGTCCCTCTGAATTTTCAAAGCGGCGATCTTAACATTCATAAATACTTCGCGAGGCCCGCAAAATGGGCACAAAACAACGAGATTGATGATTGCAGCCTCTGTATAGTTACGCCCTGGGAATTAATGCCACATCTGCGCGTCAGAAAGAGGCACCCAAACCGTGAGACTTCGCACTAATCTATACGTACCACCGACCTCTGCACTGTCTGAATCAGGTGCCCTACAAAGCAATCAAGGAGAAGACCATGCTGATACTCACCCGCAAAGTCGGTGAAAGCATAAACATCGGTGATGACATCACCATCACCATTCTGGGCGTTAGCGGCCAGCAAGTTCGCATCGGCATCAACGCTCCGAAAAACGTTGCAGTGCACCGTGAAGAAATCTATCAGCGCATTCAGGCCGGCCTGACCGCCCCGGACAAGCCACAAACTCCCTGAATCCTGTTGCAGTCAGTAGCCAGTTCGGTTGCCCCACGCAATGACTGGCTAAAGATTCAAGCGCCGTATTGCCATCCGCGTTCCGCTGCGGGTCACGGCGCCTGCCATGCACTCCCCTCGATCCACTCCGCCCAACCCACTTCATCCCCCTTGTTGCAGCCGATACTACCTGCCATTTACCGGGCTGACTGTCGGACATTTCCGATAGTGCGCAGGGAATTATGCCGTCCTAACCAAATGTCACTCCGCGAGCCATGCCTGTGGCTGCGATCACCATGAGCACCAGCAGCAGCGCCTCGAGATGACTGATCCGGGCAAACAGCTTCGCGCGCCCGATATCGAGGCCAGCACCACGCGCCTTTGCGATGCGCCACTTGATCAGGGTGATCATCGGGGCAAGCTCCATCACCAGGATTAACACGAATAGCGTCATCTTCAGATGGAACAGCGGCTGATGCAGATAGTAGTCAGCGCCCTTTTCGTACCCGCCAAAGGCACGCATCCCACCTGTGACCAGCAGGATCAGCGCACAAATCCCCCAGAAATTATCGGCAAGCAATACCCGCCTCACTTCGCCCGTCCCGGCTGCGAGCTGGCTGAACGCCGTACCACGCGTCAAGACAGCCCAGAAGCCCAGGGCAAAAGCCAATAGATGAACCGCCGCAAGAAACCAGTGTGCAAGCATCGACGCACCTCCATCAGACACAGTTAAGTACCGGCCAGACAGTAGTAGTCGAAAAGCAACGGATTCGCCCTGCTTCAATGAACAGAGAAGATGATGAGCGAGCGATTTGGAGAGCCAGCGCTAAATCGCGGGCAAAAAAAATCCCAAGCAGCTGATGGAAGCTTGGGATTTAAAAATGCATAAACCGTGGTGGTGAACGCGGAGCGAATATTACTGAATCATACGACTTGTAACAATGTATTTTTGATAACTGGCTGGTTAAAAATAGATGTAAGCCATTCAATATCCACACTATTTTTAAGGAAGAAGGCGACGAGTGGTGAAATAACGGTACGAAACGGTGTGAAATCGCGCAGGTAGCGAAAGTGACAATCGCGGGGTTGTGACGCCGTATCGAGAGGTTCAAGCTAGCCCACGGCCAAATTGAAGGGCGAGTGAATCGACGGAGCAAACGCAGATTTTCATGGAGCTACTTGAACTGTTTTCCAGGCTTATTGATGCCCTCGCCAACTATGAACCTTACAGCAAACCTCGCAGAGTCTTCACACGGGGATTCGTCATGTTCTGTGTGATGGTCGCTGTATTTGAGTTGGTACTGCTTAACCACATCTATAGCGGGCGATGAACGCTGCGCCTCGACGCATGTTTTCCAATCCCGGGTAATCGCCGCAAGCACTCCCCCCTATTAAAGGTCACATGGAATGAGATCTACAGAACACAGCACCCCACAACCCGCCCGCATCTCCACAGCAGTCTTGGGCATCGCGCCAGGCTTGGCTGTCGCAATCTGGATAACCCGAAAAGACGAATACTTCCTGGAAAACTTCGCGGCTTATTGGCTACCCCAAGCCGCAGTGCTTGGCGCAGCGATGCTATTCAGAGCATCGCGAAAAGCGTTAGGCGGAATAGGCATAGCGATGGCGTTGTATTTGTACCTGTTCGATATCTGGGCGACGGAGTCCATGGCCTGGTTGTTTTACCTCTTCAGCTTCCCTGGCGCGCTCATCGGTGCGTTACTCGCCGCAGTTACCCCGACACGAAAACCATTTGAAGTGATGATTGCCTTTGCCTGGGTCGTGCTTGGTATTGGGGTGAATCTGGCAATGTTTTTTACGGGTCTATTTTAAGCACATCGCATGGAGGCACAAATCGCTGCACCCTATGCAAAATCCATTTCCAATGGTCGCACCGCTGAATACTTGCATGCCTGCCTTGGATATTTCCTCTAACCAGAAATAACAAAACCCGCTCAATGGCGGGTTCAAAGCTTATCCAGTACATCTCAAGCGGCAGCCCCAAGAGTTTTGCAAATCGCAGACAACAAAAAAGGGCCCACCTTTCGGTGAGCCCTTCTAGACCGCCCAGCAGAGCGGATTTTGTTTGGTAGGCGCGATTGGACTCGAACCAACGACCCCCACCATGTCAAGGTGGTGCTCTAACCAACTGAGCTACGTGCCTGCTGTGAGGCGGCATTCTACGGAATTCCGG
Organism: Pseudomonas sp. NPDC087346; assembly: GCF_044744235.1. Classification (NCBI taxonomy): domain Bacteria; kingdom Pseudomonadati; phylum Pseudomonadota; class Gammaproteobacteria; order Pseudomonadales; family Pseudomonadaceae; genus Pseudomonas; species Pseudomonas sp. NPDC087346. The sequence goes on along the minus strand of NZ_JBIUXX010000016.1, from coordinate 92,440 downwards.
AGGGGTGTCAACACCTTTTTTTCACCTAACCCTATGAATATGCAAAATATTTAATTTCGGGTCGGCGGAGAAGATTTTTCCGGTGGCTGGCGGTGGTTTTTCAACTGGGGTAGGATCGGCGCACTCGTAAAATATATTAAACAGAGGCTGCAGGATGGCGAACACCCCTTACCCAGAGTCTTATTACGCTGCGTCGGCCAATGCCGTACCGCCACGTCCGGCCTTGCAGGATGATGTGGAGACGGACGTCTGTGTGATCGGCGCCGGGTATACCGGGCTGTCGTCTGCGCTGTTTCTGCTGGAGAACGGTTTTCGCGTCACCGTGCTGGAAGCGGCCAAGGTTGGCTTCGGCGCTTCCGGGCGCAATGGTGGCCAGATTGTTAACAGCTATAGCCGCGACATCGATGTCATCGAACGCATTGTCGGGCCGAAGCAGGCGCAGTTGCTCGGGCAAATGGCGTTCGAAGGTGGCCGGATCATTCGTGAGCGGGTTGCCAGGTACAACATCCAGTGCGACCTGAAGGACGGCGGCGTGTTCGCTGCGGTTTCGGCCAAACAGATGGGCCATCTGGAATCGCAAAAGCGTTTGTGGGAGCGCTTCGGCCACACTCAACTGGAGCTGATGGATCAAAGCCGCATCCGCGAAGTCGTCGCTTGCGATCAGTATGTCGGCGGCATGCTCGACATGAGCGGCGGGCATATCCATCCGCTGAACCTCGCCCTTGGTGAAGCCGCTGCGGTGGAGTCCCTCGGCGGCGCCATCTATGAGCAATCGCCAGCGGTGCGCATCGAGCGCGGTGCCAACCCGGTGGTGCATACGCCGCAGGGCAAGGTCAGGGCCAAGTTCATTATCGTTGCAGGCAACGCCTACCTCGGCAATCTGGTGCCGGAACTGGCGGCCAAATCGATGCCATGCGGCACGCAGGTGATCACCACTGCACCTTTGGGCGATGAACTGGCGAAGACTTTGTTGCCACAAGACTACTGCGTCGAAGACTGCAACTATCTGCTCGATTACTACCGCCTGACGGGCGACAAGCGCCTGATCTTCGGCGGTGGCGTGGTGTATGGCGCACGCGATCCGGCGAACATTGAAGCGATCATTCGCCCGAAAATGCTCAAGGCCTTCCCGCAACTCAAGGATGTGAAGATTGATTACGCCTGGACCGGAAATTTCCTGCTGACGCTGTCGCGTTTGCCGCAGGTTGGACGACTCGGCGACAACATCTATTACTCTCAGGGTTGCAGCGGCCATGGCGTGACGTACACGCATCTGGCCGGCAAGGTATTGGCCGAGGCGTTGCGTGGGCAGGCTGAGCGTTTTGATGCGTTCGCTGACTTGCCGCATTATCCATTCCCGGGCGGGCAATTGTTGCGCACGCCGTTTGCGGCGCTGGGGGCTTGGTATTACGGGTTGCGGGACAAGTTTGGGGTCTGACCGAACCCCATGACTGCAAAACACCTGTGGCGAGGGGATTTATCCCCGCTGGGGTGCGAAGCGCCCCCTCTTCGATAGCAGGGGTCTGCTGCGCAGTCCAACGGGGATAAATCCCCTCACCACAGAGTTTTGTGTAAATCAGATCTAGAGCTGATCGCGGGATATGCCGCTACGAATCCGCAGGATATCGGCCAACACCGCCAAAGCAATTTCCGCCGGAGTCTTGCTGCCAAGGTTCAGACCGATTGGCGCATGAATCCGCGCCAGATCCCCCTCCCCCAAACCACCAATCCTGCGCAAACGCTCAAAGCGCTTATGCGAAGTCTGCTGCGACCCCATGACACCGATGTAAAACGCCTCGGTCCGCACCGCCTCCATCATCGCCAGATCGTCGATACGCGGATCGTGCGTCAGCGCCACCACTGCGGTATCGCGATGGCAACCGCCGTCAGCGATGAACACCGACGGCAATTGCCGACGAATTTCCACGCCATCCAGCACCACGCCTTCCAGCACTTCATCACGGGGATCGCAGAGAATCACTTCGAAGCCGAGACCGACCGCAAACTCGGCGCAAGCCTGAGCCACGCTTGAGTAGCCCGCCAGCAACAAACGCTGTGCCGCGCCGACGCGAATCCGCACCCGATCAATCTCACGCTCGATGCGCGCACCCTGTTCGCGATCAGCAAACAGACTACGCGCACCGCTGGCCAGATCGACCTCACGAATCAAGCGGCGCTGGCCGAGCAACGCCGATTCCAGCTCGCGCAGATGCGCTTGCACATCGCAATCGGCGTCAAGTTTCTCAACCAGTACGTCGAGGATGCCGCCACACGGCAGGCTGACCCGCGAACGCGGATCGTCACCTTCGCCGTAACGCACCACGTTGACCGCATCGAGAAACGCGCCCTCGGCGACACGCTCGAGAAAGTCCTCCTCGACGCAACCGCCAGACAGCGATCCGATCCACTGACCGCCGTCGTTCACTGCCAGCAGCGAACCCGGCGCGCGCGGCGCCGAGCCGTAAGTCGTCAGCACGGTGCAGAGCCAGATGCGCTGCCCTGCCGCTGACCACTCAAGCGCCCGTCGGACCACTTGCAGATCGAGATGCTGCATGTCAGTGCGCCTTGTGCTCGACGGAAGGTGCGTCAGCTTGCAGCTTCTGCACGTCGCCAACCGCCAGTTCAGCCGATTGACCACCCCAACCCTGACGCAGGTAATTCAGCAGATCGGTCAGTTGCTCAGGACTTAGCTTGTCGGCAAAACCCGGCATCGGCTGCATGTGTTCGAACCCGGCGAATTTCTGCTCGCCGATACCGTCCTCGATCACTCGCACCAGATTGCGCGGATCTTCCAGGCGCAAAGTGGTGTTGCCGCGCATGGCCACCGCGATATGCGGCTTACCTTCGCCACCGACTGCGTGACAACCGGCGCAGACGTTCAAATATTCCTGATGGCCACGTTGGGCACTGGCGCTGAGTTTGTCCAGCGGCACCTCGGTCAGTTCTTTTGCGGCTGGCGGTTTGTCGCCGAGCAGGAAAGTCGCCATCGCCGCCAGATCCGGATCATTCAAGCCCTGTGTGCTGTTGTGGAACACCGGGAACATCTCGTTGAACATCGTCCCTTGCGCACTCATGCCGTGCTTGAGGAAGGTGCTCAGATCCTGATGATTCCAGCCGCGAGCGGCCAGATCGGTGGCCAGCAGACTTGGCGCCAGATAGCCGTTGAGGATGCCGCCAGTCAGGCGTTTGTCCTGCTCCATCGCGCCCGGCAGGCCGCGAGGGGTGTGACATTCGCCGCAGTGACCGAGAACATCGACCATGTACTGGCCGCGTTTCCAGGCTTCGCTTTTGCCTTCGGCTGGCTCCAGCTTTACGTCTTTGCCATACATCATGTTCCAGCCCATCAGACCCAGACGCACGTTGAACGGAAAGCTCAGACTGGTGACCGGCGCAGCACGCTCGATGGGCTCGACGGTTTTCAGGTATGCGTGAATCGCATCCGAATCCGCGCGCGGCATCAGGTGATACGAGGTGTACGGCATCGCCGGATACAGGTTCGCACCATCGCGACGCTTGCCTTCGGTGAGCGCTGCGAAGAACTCGTCATCGTTGTACAGACCGATGCCGTGCTCTTTGCTCGGGGTGATGTTGGTGCCGTAGATCGTGCCAAACGGCGACACGATCGGCAGGCCGCCAGCGTATGGCGCGCCACCCGGTGCGGTGTGGCAAGCCATGCAGTCGGCGGCACGGGCAAGGTATTCGCCGCGCTTGACCTGATCATCAGCGTGCGCGAACAGCACCGGTGCAGCCAGCCCGACCGCGAGGGTCAGGCGGGTCAGTAAAAGCTTCATGCTTAACCCTCCTTGACCAGGCCGAGATCGGTCAGCACGTTGCGGGTGGCGTTGTAATAACGCACGTACCCGGTGCAACGGCAGACGTGATGACCGAGGCTGTCCTCGATGACTTGTTCCAGCTTGCTCTGGACGATGGGCTGGCGTTGCAGCTTCTCCACCAACACCGTCGCAGCGTTGACGAAGCCCGGCGCGCAGTAGCTGCACTGGAAGGCGAATTCGTCGACGAAACGCTGCTGGATCGGATTCAGCTCAGTCACCTGGCCGCTCTCGTCGCGCTTGGCGTGGCTTTCGATGGTGCGGACTTTTTTACCTTCGAAGTAATGCGCGCCGGTGATGCAGGTGCGCACTTCTTCGCTGGTGCCGTCCGGGTTATCGACGATCACCACGCAAGCGTGGCAAATGCCTTGGCCGCAGCCGAGGCGCGAACCGGTGAGGTTTTTGTATTCGTGCAAATAGTCGATCATCGGCAGGTCATCAGGGATGTCCACCGGGCCGACGGATTGACCGTTGAGGGTCAGTTGAAGCGGACGGTTAGCCATTGAGGGCCTCCTTGATGCGTGCAGAAGTGATAGGCAGGTCGCGAACACGTTTACCGATGGCGTGCGCCACGGCGTTACCGATGGCACCGACAATCGGGATCATCACCACTTCGGCGATGCCTTTGGACGGATCGCTTGGCGACAATGCAGGCAGAATCTCCGACGTCTGCCTCCACACCGCAACGTGACGCGCCATCGGCAGGCGATAACGGTTGAAGTTCCAGTCACCCTCCCCCGGTCCACCTTCGTACAGCGGCATCTCTTCCATCAACGCATGACCGATGCCCATGGCAATCCCGCCTTCGAGCTGGCCCTTGACCAGTTCTTCGACCAACACCCGACCGCACTCGACCCACGAGTGGTGGTTAAGCACCTGAACTTCTGCCGAACCTTTGTTGACCTTCAGCTCGACCAGCGTCGCCACCGGGCTGTAGTAAGTCACCGCCGCGTTGTTCAACTGAGTTGGCGGATAGGCGATGTTCTGACGATCCAGCAAGTGGAAACCAGCAGTGGTCATTAGCGCTTTTTTCGCCTTCGGCGCGCCGTCGCCGTACTTCACCGCCAGGCCGTCGAGCGGCAGACGCTCGCGTACGCCGTCGATGCTGTACTCGGCCTCGGCCCAGCTCCAGCGGTTGAAGCCATGCACGGTAGCAGCGGTTACCAGACCACGCTCGTGAGCGTGTTTGGCCAGCTCTTCAAACGTCAGCGGCTGCATGCCGTTGGCAGTTAGCTTGCCGTCCACCCAATGCGCATCTTCGCGACGTACCACGTAAGGGTTGGCCTGACCGCCGAACGGGCCCTGACGCCAGATCTCCATCGCCGCCGGCCACAAGCCGTTGTTGAACAGCACGCGCGCCGCTTCGCGAGTCGCGTGGCTGAAGTAGTAAGCCGAGTTGGTCGCCGACGAGGCCGAGGCCAGTTTCCCGACCCAGCGCGGGTTACGCAGGAAGTTGTCCTGTTCGGCCTGGCTCATGATGTAAGGATTGCCGCCGGTGATCAGCTGCATTTCCTTCCATTCGGTCTCGCCAGTCTTCACTTCGTGCGCCGGGCTGCCGAGGAAGTCAGCAACAACCAAAGCTTGCGAGGTGGACATGCCGGTGCCGATTTCGATGCCGATGTGGCGCAATGTGATGCGACCTTCGGCAGTGAATTCGATACTGGCCATCGGCGCTTCGGAACCGGTGCCGAAGTCTTTCTGGCAGATGGCAAAACCGACGCCGTACCAGTTATCCGGGTCTGCCGCTTCGCGCTGCTTCTTGATCGCGTCGCGGTTTTTCCAGACTTCGTGGACCGCAGCCTTGTCGAGAATCTCGTGCAGGCGCAGAGCACCGGCCGGGATCGCGCCCTGGGTGTTTTTCATCCCCGAACGCAGCGCGTTTTTGCGACGCAGGTCGATGGCATCGACACCAAGACGATTGGCGATTTCATCGACCATCATTTCGGTGGAGGCCATGCTCTGCAGCGTGCCGTAACCGCGCATCGAACCCGCTTCAACACCGCGCGAGTGATACGCGGTGACTTGCAAGTCGTTCTGCGGCATGTAGTAGATCGACTGCGCCGCGGTAGCGCCAACGGCTGCAACCGACGGGCTGTAGTTGATCCGCCCGCCACCATCGACGCTCATTTCGGCGCGGAAAATCTTGAAGCTGTAATCGTTCTTGTCCACCGCCAACTGATAGCGAATGTCGAACGGGTGACGCTTGATGCCGCTCTGGAACTGCTCGTAGCGGTCGTTGGCCAGACGCACCGGCACACCCGCGCCGTACAGCGCAGCCAGGGCCGCGTAGTAAACGAAAATGTTGTGGTCTTTGGAACCGTAACCGACGGTGTAGCCCGGGTGCATGTTCAGATTGGCCAGGCCAAAACGCGACGGCGCGATCATCTTCGCGGTCTCGGTCGCAGCTTCCAGCGGGCACTGCGTGGCAACCACGAAATGCAGGGTCTTGGTGGCCGGGTCGTACCAACCGTTGCCGTTGTCCGGCTCCATCGCGGCCGGTTCGATCGACGGGGTCTTGTAGCGCTCGTCGAACACCAGCCAGTTGTCTGGCGGCGTATCGATTTCTTTCTTCATGCGGTCGGCGTAGAACAGCCCGCGCTCGGTCAGGTTGCCGTGCAGGTTTGGCTGGGAATTCCACACCGGGCGACGGTTTTTCAGCATCGGGAACAGGATCGAATCCTTGAGGCTGGCGAATTCGTCTTCGTCCGCCGAGGTCGCGCCACCCACACGTACGTAGCGGAAGCTGCCGTACGGATCGCCTTCGTAGAACGGCACTTGGGCGCCGTAACGAATCGCTTTGTCATTGAATTTGAGTTTGTTCTTGGCCTGACGGAAACGCTCGAAGTCATTCCAGATCAGGATCGCTACCGGGTGACCGATGAACATCGGCACTTTGCCTTCCGGCAGCAACGGGTCCGGGGCATGTTCCTCAGGGAAGACGATACCGTCCTTGTCCAGGTCAGCAGCAGTGACGATGCGATCAGGCTGCAAGTCGGCGCCTAGCCACGACAGGTCGTAGCCGTCATAGATGCGGTCAGCCTTGATGGTTTTCAGCAACATGGCGTGGCCCTGTTGCTCAGGCCAGCCCGGCATGTCCTTGGAACGGATGTCGCGGGCAAAAACCTTGCTGCCGCAGACTTTCGACAAGGCATCGTTACGCTGACGTGCCTTGCCGTTGTGGCCAAGCCACTTCTCGGACGGCACGGTCACGCTGTTTTCCATCAAGGCAGCCAGTGCCTGAGTGCTGAGCGGCGTGAGCGTAACGCTCACACCAGCGACCAGCCCGCCCTGAAGGAACGAACGCCGGGATATTTCACGGTTGGACATGGATCATCCTCTGGGCGGTTATACGTCCGCCCTTCTGGTTATTTGCTGGAAATCTCGAGTCTTGCAGAAGCCCTTGTTGACGAAGCCAAGAGCCGTAATGACAGTGCAAAGCTGACCGAAAGGTTAACTTTAAAGGTTTCTGCGCTCGCGGCAAACAACCAGTTACAAATATCTGACTAAAGAATCAAAAAAATTCAATGCGGCGTGACACCGCAGCAGCTCGCTGAACATCCTCACCCCTGTAGGAGCTGCGGCACGCTGCGATCTGTTGATCTTAAAAAATCAAAACCAAGATCAACAGATCGCAGCGTGCCGCAGCTCCTACAAGGATCGGGTTTGGAGAGGAAAATGGGGAAAGGTCAAATTTCAGACACAAAAAACCCCGGTCTTTCGACCAGGGTCTTTGCTATCGGATCCGAACAAGCCAACGGCTTCTTTCGGTGTTTCAAGGCGTTCAGTGGTCCTTGAAACAGATATGGCGCAGCGGACGGGACTCGAACCCGCGACCCCCGGCGTGACAGGCCGGTATTCTAACCGACTGAACTACCGCTGCGCGTCGGTGGAGGCATTTCAGCCTACCCTCTTGCTTACGCAAGTTTCTCGGAAGTGGTGGGTGATGACGGGATCGAACCGCCGACATTCTGCTTGTAAGGCAGACGCTCTCCCAGCTGAGCTAATCACCCGTTTGCATCTCCGAGGCCGCGAAATTTACGCAGGTAGCGAACCTAAGTCAATAGCAGGATTGAAGTTTTTCTAAAAAAGACGAAATCGTGTCAATCCGAGTAGATCATCTTCTTGGTCATGCCACCGTCAACAACGAATTCCTGCCCGGTGACAAACCCGGCGTTGCGCGACAACAGCCACGCCACCATCGCTGCGACGTCCTCCACAGTCCCTACCCTGCCCGCCGGATGCTGCGCATGATCGGCATCGGCCAATGGCTCGGCACGACGCACAGAGGGATCACGCGCATCGATCCAGCCGGGACTGACAGCGTTGACGCGGATTTCCGGCCCCAGGCTGATCGCCAGTGCATGAGTCAGCGCCAACAGGCCGCCCTTGCTCGCCGCATAAGCTTCGGTGTCGGGTTCCGACTGCGCAGCACGGGTCGAGGCCAGATTGACGATCGCCCCGTTGTGCGCACGCAGGTACGGCGCGCAATGCTTGGCCAACAGCATCGGCCCGCCGAGATTCACCGCCAGCACCCGATTCCAGTAAGCCAGATCAAGGCTTTCCAGCGTCGTGTTGTGCGGCGCAGCTATCGCCGCGTTGCACACCAGCGCATCGAGGCGACCAAACTGCCCCAGCACTTCAGCGACGCCCAGCGCAACCTGCCCCTCATCCGCGACATCCATGGCGATGAACCAGGCGTTTTCGCCCAGCACCTTCGCCACTTTCGAGCCGCGCACTCGATCCAGATCCGTCAGCACCACCTGCCAGCCTTCGCTGATCAGCCACGCCGCGATTCCCAGACCGATGCCGCGCGCGGCACCCGTGACCAGCGCAACGCGGCCATGGGTGCCGGTGCCGGGAGTGGACAACTCAATCACAACGCCGCCAGACCGCGCGCCAGATCCGCTTGCAGGTCAGCGACATCTTCCAGACCGACCGCAACGCGGATCAGACTGTCACGAATGCCTGCCGCTTCACGCTCCTGCGGCGCCAGACGGCCGTGGGAAGTGGTGCTCGGATGCGTGATGGTGGTTTTGCTGTCACCGAGGTTGGCGGTGATCGAAATCAGCCGGGTTGCATCGATAAAGCGCCACGCGCCTTCTTTGCCGCCCTTGACCTCGAAGCTCACAACCGCACCGAAACCCTTCTGCTGACGCTGGGCCAGCTCGTGCTGCGGATGACTCTTGAGACCGGCGTAATGCACCTTCTCGATCCCGTCCTGCTGCTCCAGCCATTCGGCCAGTTGCTGGGCGTTGGCGCAGTGCGCCTTCATCCGCAGGCTCAGGGTTTCCAGACCTTTGAGGAAGATCCACGCATTGAACGGGCTCAAGGTTGGGCCAGCGGTACGCAGGAAACCGACAACTTCTTTCATCTGCTCGCTGCGACCGGCAACCACACCGCCCATGCAGCGGCCCTGGCCGTCGATGAACTTGGTGGCCGAGTGCACGACGATGTCTGCGCCGAGCTTCAACGGCTGCTGCAAGGCAGGCGTGCAGAAGCAGTTATCGACGACCAGCATCGCGCCCTTGGCGTGAGCGATCTCGGCCAGAGCGGCGATATCGACCAACTCGGCCAGTGGATTGGACGGCGACTCGACGAAAAGCAGTTTGGTGTTCGACTTGATCGCCGCATCCCAGGCCGGCAACTCTGCCAGCGGAACGTAATCGACTTCGATGCCAAAACGCTTGAAGTACTTCTCGAACAGGCTGATGGTCGAACCGAACACGCTGCGCGATACCAGCACGTGATCGCCAGCGCTACACAGGCTCATCACCACAGCCATGATCGCAGCCATGCCGGTGGCGGTGGCAACGGCTTGCTCGGCGCTTTCCAGCGCGGCAATACGCTCTTCGAACGCACGCACGGTCGGATTGGTGTAACGCGAGTAAACGTTGCCCGGCACTTCCCCGGCAAACCGCGCAGCCGCGTCGGCAGCGGTGCGGAACACGTAGCTGGAAGTGAAGAACATCGGATCACCGTGTTCGCCTTCCGGCGTACGGTGCTGACCGGCACGTACGGCCAGGGTATCGAACGCTACGCCTTCAAGGTCGCTGTCCAGTCGACCGGCATCCCATTCCTGACTCATGCTGTCACTCCTTGCCCTGTTCTTGAAAGATAGATACAAAACCGGCCCCTCAGGGCCGGTAGAAACTCAGTTGTTGTACAGATCGATGATCGCACTGACCGCCTGGGTCTTGACCTTCGAGGCATCGTTGCGTGCCTGTTCGATCTTGTTCAGGTAAGCCTCGTCGACGTCGCCGGTGACGTACTTGCCGTCGAACACCGCGCAATCGAAGTTCTCGATCTTGATCTTGCCGCCGCCGACCGCTTCGATCAAGTCAGGCAGATCCTGATAGATCAGCCAGTCAGCGCCGATCAGATCAGCCACGTCCTGAGTCGAACGATTGTGCGCGATCAGTTCGTGAGCGCTTGGCATGTCGATGCCGTAAACGTTCGGGAAGCGAACAGCCGGAGCCGCCGAGCAGAAGTAGACGTTTTTCGCGCCGGCTTCACGGGCCATCTGGATGATCTGCTTGCACGTGGTGCCGCGCACGATCGAGTCGTCGACCAGCATCACGTTCTTGCCGCGGAATTCCAGCTCGATGGCGTTGAGCTTCTGACGCACCGACTTCTTGCGTGCAGCCTGACCCGGCATGATGAAGGTACGGCCGATGTAGCGGTTCTTGACGAAACCTTCGCGGAATTTCACGCCCAGATGGTTGGCCAGTTCCAGCGCAGCGGTGCGGCTGGTGTCCGGAATCGGGATGACCACGTCGATGTCGTGCTCAGGACGCTCACGGAGGATTTTCTCCGCCAGTTTCTCGCCCATGCGCAGACGCGCCTTGTAAACCGAAACGCCGTCGATGATCGAATCCGGACGCGCCAGGTAAACGTGCTCGAAGATGCACGGGGTCAGCGACGGGTTGTTCGCGCACTGACGGGTGTGCAGCTTGCCATCTTCAGTGATGTAGACCGCTTCGCCCGGGGCCAGATCGCGGATCAGGGTGAAACCGAGCACGTCCAGCGAAACGCTTTCGGAGGCGATCATGTATTCGACGCCTTCGTCGGTGTGACGCTGACCGAACACGATTGGACGGATGCCGTGCGGGTCACGGAAACCGACGATGCCGTAACCGGTGACCATCGCAACCACTGCATAACCACCGACGCAACGGTTGTGCACGTCGGTGACAGCGGCGAACACGTCTTCTTCGGTTGGCTGGAGCTTGCCGCGCTGGGCCAGCTCGTGAGCGAACACGTTGAGCAACACTTCCGAATCGGAGTTGGTGTTGACGTGACGCAGGTCGGATTCGTAAATCTCCTTGGCCAGCTGTTCAACATTGGTCAGGTTGCCGTTGTGCGCCAACGTGATGCCGTACGGCGAGTTGACGTAAAACGGCTGAGCCTCGGCCGAAGTCGAGCTGCCCGCAGTCGGGTAACGGACATGACCGATACCCATATGGCCGACCAGGCGCTGCATATGACGTTGTTGGAACACGTCACGCACCAGGCCATTGTCCTTGCGCAGGAACAACCGGCCATCATGGCTGGTCACGATACCGGCAGCGTCCTGGCCGCGGTGCTGGAGCAC
>NZ_JBIUXX010000016.1:72899-81009 GCF_044744235.1 Pseudomonas sp. NPDC087346 | reverse complement strand
GACGCAACCCCTACTTAATGGATCTGAACTGAACAACACTCACTGAGGCGTTTTCGCCGACGGCAAGAGTTGCTCCTTGAACGGTAGATCAGCGGGTACGCTGATACCGCTGGCAAGCCACTGACTGCTCCACCCGAGAATCAGGTTTTTGGACCAGTCTGCAACCAATAAAAATTTTGGCACGAGCTGTGATTCTTTCCACCAGCCGTCCTGCTGTACCGGCCCCAGGCTCAACAGCCCGACAGCCACAACCACCAGCAACACGCCACGCGCTGCGCCGAAGGCCATGCCAAGGAATCGGTCGGTCCCGGAGAGCCCGGTGACGCGAACCAATTCGCCGATAAGATAATTGATCATTGCGCCCACGATCAGTGTGGCGACAAACATGATGGCACAGCCCGCGATCACGCGAGCCGATGGGGTTTCGATGTATCCGGCGAGGTACTCGGACAGTGAGCCACCGAACATCCAGGCAACAGCTCCTGCGATGATCCAGGTCACCAGCGATAATGCTTCCTTGACGAAGCCGCGGCTCAAACTGATCAATGCGGAGATGGCGATGATTGCAACGATCGCCCAGTCAACCCAGGTAAATGGCACAGTGCAGCCTACAGACGGATAAGGCGGCGCATTTTAGCAGAGCGCATGGCTGTCGGTAAGCTGCGATTGTCAGTGCATTTCAATCGATTTGATAGATATCAGCCACGCTCAGGCTGAAAGCGCACCACAAAGCCCTTGAGGTTCTGCTGGCGGCCCAGCAAATCGCGCAGACGATCGGCTTCGGCGCGCTCGATCAGCGGCCCGACAAATACCCGATTCTTGCCATCTGCCGAGCGGATATAAGCGTTGTAGCCTTGGCTGCGCAGGCTTTTTTGCAGGCTTTCAGCGCTGGCGCGACTCGACAGACTCGCCAACTGCACCGACCAGCTCACCGACAGACCGTTTGCATCGACGCGGCTTTGTGTGGTGTCAGGTTTGGCAGTTGCTGCTGCAATCGGCTGAGCCGGTGCCGCAAGAGGCTTGGCTGCTGGCGCAGGCTTGGCTACCGGGACTGGAGCGGGAGCGGGAGCAATCGGTGCCGACGGTGCGGCTTGCTCGGCAACTTCGTCATCGCTTGGCACTGGCTCTTGCGGCAAGGCTTGCGGCTCGGGCACGGCAACCGGCTCGACTTGCAACTGCGCCATGGCAGGTGCTTGCGGCGCGGCCGGCGCATCAACCGTCACTTGACGCTGTTCGTCCTGACGGGAAAACAGCATCGGCAGAAAAATCACCGCCAGTGCCACCAGCACCAGGGCACCGACCATGCGCTGCTTGTACGCTTTATCCAGCAAAGCCATTTGCCGCTTCCTCCGTGGAGCGCCGGGCCAACCATTCAAGGGCCTCGGCGACACAATAAAATGATCCGAACAACAGAATCTCGTCGTCGCTGCTCGCCACGGCGCACTGCCCTTCCAGAGCCGCCGCGACACTGTCATATGACGTGACCGACGCACCAAGGTTCTGCAATGCCACCTGCAACTCGGCAACCGGGCGCGCACGCGGCGAATCCAGCGGCGCCACAGCCCAGTGTTCGACACTAGCATTCAATTCGCTGACAACACCATCCAGATCCTTGTCCGCCAGCAACCCGAACACCGCCAGGCGCTTGCCAACCGGAGGCCGCATGGCCAGACGTCGCGCCAGATACTCCGCCGCGTGCGGGTTATGCCCGACATCCAGCAGCAGATTCAGACGCTTGCCGTTCCATTCAAACGAACGACGATCAAGACGCCCGACCACACGGGTCGCCTGCAATGCAGCAATAATCTGCGCGGCATCCCAAGGCAAACCGAGCAACAGATACGCCTGCAACGCCAGCGCAGCATTTTCCATCGGCAGATCGAGCAACGGCAGATCGCGCAACTCAACGGCCTGACCTTGCGCATCGGTGCCGCGCCATTGCCAGTGCTGATCGGTGATGCCGAGATCGAAATCACGCCCGCGCAGGAAAAACGGACATGCCAGTTCACGCGCCTTGTCGAGCAAGGGTTGCGGAGGATTCAGATCGCCACACAGCGCAGGCTTGCCCTGACGGAAAATCCCGGCTTTCTCGTAAGCCACGGATTCACGGGTGTCGCCCAGATAATCGACATGATCGACGCCAATGCTGGTGACCAGCGCGATATCGGCATCCACCACATTGACCGTGTCCAGCCGCCCGCCGAGACCGACTTCAAGCACCACCGCATCAAGCCCGGCCTGCTGAAACAGCCAGAACGCCGCGAGGGTGCCCATTTCGAAATAAGTCAGGGAAGTGTCGCCGCGACCGGCTTCGACTGCCGCGAAGGCCTGGCACAGCTGGGCGTCAGTGGCTTCGACGCCATTGAGCTGCACCCGCTCGTTATAACGCAGCAGGTGCGGAGAATTGTAGACACCAACGCTCAGGCCCTGCGCGCGCAGCAACGAAGCCACAAACGCGCAGGTCGAACCTTTGCCATTGGTGCCGGTGACCGTAATCACCCGAGGCGCCGGCTGGCCCAGTCCCATGCGGGACGCTACCTGTTGCGAACGCTCCAGCCCCATATCGATGGCTGACGGATGCAACTGCTCAAGGTAGGCGAGCCACTCGCCAAGGGTACGCTCGGTCATACGTTGGCAGGCACCGGTGGAACCACGATTGGCTCGACAGGAGCAGCAACGAACACAGGCGTCGGCTTGCCGGTCATTTGTGCCAGCAGGTTACCCAGACGCGGGCGCAGCTCCTGACGATGAACGATCATGTCGATGGCGCCGTGCTCCAGCAGGAACTCGCTGCGCTGGAAACCTTCCGGCAGTTTTTCACGCACGGTCTGCTCGATCACGCGCGGACCGGCGAAACCGATCAGGGCTTTCGGCTCACCGACGATCACGTCGCCGAGCATTGCCAGACTGGCGGAAACACCACCGTAAACCGGGTCGGTCAGTACCGAGATGAACGGAATGCCTTCTTCACGCAGACGCGCCAGTACGGCCGAGGTCTTGGCCATCTGCATCAGCGAGATCAGCGCTTCCTGCATCCGCGCACCACCGGAGGCGGCGAAGCAGATCATCGGGCAACGGTTTTCCAGAGCGTAGTTGGCGGCGCGCACGAAGCGCTCGCCGACGATGGCGCCCATGGAACCGCCCATGAAGGCGAATTCGAATGCCGAAACCACAACCGGCATGCCCAGCAACGTACCGCTGACGGAAACCAGTGCGTCTTTTTCGCCAGTCTGCTTCTGTGCAGCGGTCAGGCGATCCTTGTACTTCTTGCCGTCGCGGAATTTCAGACGGTCAACCGGCTCCAGATCGGCGCCCAGTTCGTTGCGGCCTTCGGCATCGAGGAAGATGTCGATGCGCGCACGTGCGCCGATGCGCATGTGGTGGTTGCACTTGGGGCAAACATCCAGGGTCTTTTCCAGCTCCGGACGATACAGCACAGCCTCGCAGGACGGGCATTTGTGCCACAGACCTTCAGGCACCGAGCTCTTCTTCACTTCCGATCGCATGATCGAAGGGATCAGTTTGTCTACTAACCAGTTGCTCATGCTTACTTTCTCCAGTACCGGCGGCCCGAACGCTCTGGTTCGCGGCCCCGCGTATGCCCTTCAGCTAAAATTCATGTGTGCGGCGATGATTGATGGATGGGCGGGTCAGCGAAACTGACCTTCATACAACCCAAAAATCCGCTGCCTCTTTTCTACCAAGCTGTGGACGGCGGCAGTCTGCCAGCCGTCACATCCGGCAACGACCTAACCTTTACGCACCGCATTGATGAACGCTTGAATCTTTGCGTGATCCTTGATGCCCTTGCTCGCCTCTACCCCGCCGCTGACGTCCACTGCGTAAGGGCGCACCTGGGCGACCGCATCGGCAACGTTATCCGGCGTCAGACCGCCAGCAAGGATCAACGGCTTGCTCAACCCTTGCGGAATCAGTGACCAGTCGAACGCCTCGCCGGTTCCGCCGGGAACGCCTTCAACATAAGTATCGAGCAGCACGCCACTGGCGCTTGGGTAGGCATCGCAGGCGGCGGCGATGTCATCACCAGCCTTGACTCGCAACGCCTTGATGTACGGACGATGCCAACCTTCGCACTCTTCGGCGGTTTCGTCGCCATGAAACTGCAACAGGTCCAACGGCACTGCGTCGAGGATTTCCCCTAATTCGCAGCGGCTGGCGTTGACGAACAGGCCGACGGTGGTCACAAACGGCGGCAACGCCTTGATGATCGCCCGCGCCTGTTGCACGGTTACCGCACGCGGGCTCTTGGCGTAAAACACGAAACCGATGGCGTCGGCTCCGGCTTCGACGGCTGCCAACGCATCTTCTATGCGGGTAATCCCGCAAATCTTGCTGCGAACGGCTGACATGTCGATAAAACCCCAAGGTAAATCCGAGAAAGTCCCGGATGGTAACAAAAGCGTTCGAGGGCGTCAGCCGTCAAGTCCCGAGAAACCCGTAAGGAAATGTGGCCCGATAAAACGCTCCGGTAACGGGAATTCGTCACGGTATTCGACCTGCACCAGATACAGACCGTACGGATGCGCTGTCACGCCGCCCGAGCGCCGCTCGCGGCTTTCCAGCACTTCCTTCATCCACTCCACCGGCCGCTCGCCCGCACCGATGGTCATCAATACCCCGGCGATGTTACGCACCATGTGATGCAGGAAAGCGTTGGCGCGGATGTCGAGCACGATCATTTTGCCGTGACGGGTCACGCGCAGGTGATGCATCTGCTTGATCGGCGACTTGGCTTGGCACTGGCCGGCGCGGAAAGCACTGAAATCATGGGTGCCGATCAGATGCTGCGCGGCTTCGGCCATGCGCTCGGCGTCCAGCGGACGGTGGTTCCAGGTGATTTCTTCATTGAGGTGCGCCGGACGGATCTGATCGTTGTAGATCACGTAGCGATAACGCCGGGCGATGGCTTTGAACCGCGCATGAAAATGCGCCGGCATCACCCGCGCCCAACTGACGCTGATATCGTGGGGAAGATTGATGTTGGCGCCCATTACCCAGGCTTTCAGCGAGCGATCGACCTGAGTGTCGAAATGCACCACTTGCCCGCAGGCGTGTACGCCAGCGTCGGTACGCCCGGCGCACTGCAGCGAGATCGGTGAGTTGGCGACTTTCGACAAGGCTTTTTCCAGCGCTTCCTGCACCGTGGCCACGCCAGTGGACTGACGCTGCCAGCCGCTGTAGCGCGAGCCTTTGTAC
The DNA here is from genome assembly GCF_044744235.1 of Pseudomonas sp. NPDC087346. NCBI lineage: Bacteria > Pseudomonadati > Pseudomonadota > Gammaproteobacteria > Pseudomonadales > Pseudomonadaceae > Pseudomonas > Pseudomonas sp. NPDC087346. The sequence continues at coordinate 75,792 of NZ_JBIUXX010000016.1, read as the reverse complement.
TCGACGCCCAGCGCGATGCGGTAAAAGCCGTCGGGCGCCATTTCGGCGACTGGATTTTCTATGTTTGCCAAGGTGGGACAGCCTGCTGATCTACAAAGGCGGGCATTATAAGGCCGCTGCCCGGGGATGCCAGTGGGTTCTCTATTGACTGATCCGACGCCATCGCTGGCAAGCCAGCTCCCACAGGTTTTGCGGTGAACACCATACCTGTGGGAGCTGGCTTGCCAGCGATGACAATATCTCAATCACCACAGAATCCGGCACAAACAAAAACGGCAGCCTCAATGGGCTGCCGTTCTGTTAACGCTTATCGCTGACTCAAGCCAGGTTAGACAGCATTTCCTTGGCTTCACCACGTTGCTTCTCGTCACCCTCGGTCAACACTTCGTTGAGGATGTCGCGGGCGCCGTCGCTGTCACCCATGTCGATGTAGGCCTGAGCCAGATCGAGTTTGGTGGCCGCTTCGTCGGTACCGGCGAGGAAGTCGAAGTCGTCTTCGCCCAGATCACCGCCCATTGCCGCATCGGCTTCAGTGAAGGTTGGCGTTGGCTCGGCAATGCTCTGCGACAGACGATCCAGCTCGGCGTTGACGTCATCCAGCTCGGCAGCGAACGCATCAGGCTCGGCCGGGTTGGCGTCCATCTCGTCCGACAGCGACAGATCGAAATCTGCCGGCAATTCCAGATCATCCTGCGGCACGTCAGCTACAACCGGCGGCTCGACTGGCGACAGATCCTTCACGCCCTCGTCCAGATCCAACAGGAAGTCATCGTCGCCCAGATTAACCGTAGGTGCCGGCTCGGCACCCAGATCGAGATCCAGATCGAAGTCCGACAGATCGTCAAGATTCTCTTTGATCTCGGTCTGCTGTTGCAGCACCGAACCGAAGCTCAGGTCGTCATCAGCAGGGAACTCGTCCAGCTCGACCGGCGCTTCCGGCTCGATCACCGGCTCAGGCGTCACCGGAGTGATGTTGTCCAGATCGTCCAGGCTCAGGTCAAACGCGCTGTCCAGATCGTCTTCCACCGGAGCAGGTGCTGGCGCCGGGGCTTCCGGCTCATCCAGCAGCAGATCCTTGACGTACTGCGCATCCAGTTCGGCGGCGACAGCAGCCGCCGCCAGACCACCGGCAACCACCAGTGCCATGGCCGGGAAGCGGCTTTTCAGCTCTTCGACCTTGGCAAAGTTGTCGCCATTGGCTACCAGTTGACGCTCCTGACCGACGAAACCGTCGCGATCGCCCTGCTGACCGTAGACTTCCATCAGCTTCAGGCGCAGATCACTGCGCTGCGGCTCCAGGCTGACGCCCTCCTCCAGCAATGCCGCCGCCTGATTCAGGCGACCGGCTGCAATGTGCGACTGGGCTTTATCGAGCACGTCATCCGAACGTTCGGCCGATGGCGCAACCAATGGCGCGGCAATCGGTGCAGCCATGACAACTGGCGCAATTACTGGTGCTGGTGCAGGCGTCGGTGCAGGCGCGGCGGCCGCAGGCGACAGCTTGACGCTTGCTGCCGGTACTTCCAGACCTTCGAAGCTGCTTTCCGGCAGATCCTGCTCGGCGGAGAACTCTTGTTCTTCAGCCAGAGCACGGGCCATGCGCAGATGTTTCTCGGCTTCCTGCTGAGCTTTGCGGCGACGGGCCAGCAGCAACAGCAGAAGCAGCAGGATCACCGCACCGCCACCGACCAGACCCAGCAAAATCGGATTAGTCAGCAGTTCGTTGAAGGTTTTCTCGTCATCAGCGACAACTGGCTTAGGCTCGACCACTGGCGCAGGTGTTGTCTCTGCCGGTGGAGCAATGGCCGATTCCGGGGTCGGCGCTGCGGCGGCTTCTGCCGGAGTGGCTGGCGGCGTAGTCGCCAGCTCTGCGGTAATCGCTGGAACTGCAGGCACGGCTGCATTGGCGCCTGGCGCGGCACCCGGGCCATTGGCCTGCATTTTCGCCAGTTGATTGTTCTTCAGCTCGATCAGGCGTTGCAGCTTGTCCAGCTGACTTTGCAGATCGGTCATGCGGCTTTTCAGCTCCTCGTTGTCACGACGAGTCGTGTCGAGGCTTTCCTGAGTCACCGCCAATTTGTTGCTCAAGGCTTTGGCATCGCCCGCCGGGCCTTTGCCACGGCCCTTGGCGCCTTCGGCAGACACCAGGCTCAGATTGTCTTTCGGGTTTTGCCCTGCGCCGGCATTGCTGCGGCCACGCTTGGTCGCATCCAGCTGCTGCTGACCGGTGCCCGGCTTGGCCGCATAACGACGGCCCTGACGCCAGGCTTCGTTCTGCGCCGCAACCTCGGCAATCGCCTTAGACTGTGGCAGCGCAGCGCTTTGCACGGCATCCGGCAGACGCAGCACCTGACCGGTTTTCAGCCGGTTGATGTTGCCGTCGATGAACGCATCCGGGTTCAACGCCTGAATGGCCAGCATGGTTTGCTGCACCGATCCGCCAGTACGTGCCTTCGCCGCGATTTCCCACAGGGTATCGCGTGGCGTCGTGGTGTATTGGGACGGATGGGTGGCGCCAGTGGTCGGCGCAGTGATGGTCGAGGTCGGCGCAGGCTGAGCAGCGGCATCAGCGGTCTGCGGCGAGAACTTCGACGGGTCCAGCAGTACGCTGTAATCGCGCAGCAGACGGCCGTTTGGCCACATCACCTGCACGAGGAATTTGACCATCGGCTCGGACAGCGGCTTGCTCGACGTCACGCGCAGAACACTTTTGCCGCTGGCATTGAGCACAGGGGTGAACGTCAGATCATTGAGGAAAGCCTGGCGATCAACGCCGGCCTTGGCGAAATCTTCCGGCGAGGCCAGGCTCGGCACCACTTCGGCAGCGGTGAGATCCTTGACGTCGAGCAGCTCGATTTCAGCCACCAGCGGCTGGTTCAGGGTCGACTTCAGG
>NZ_JBIUXX010000016.1:70010-72889 GCF_044744235.1 Pseudomonas sp. NPDC087346 | reverse complement strand
GGCCCCGCTCCCCGAGCCCGAGGGCATGCGCCATACCGGAGGACAGCGCCGAGGCGGCCGCTATTGCTAACACCAGTTTGCGAACTTGAACCATAGCCTCATCCTTTGTTTGAACGTTCCTCGGCCAGCGAGAATATTGTGAAAACCGCTGCCGTAAGGCATTGCGCGCGACGACGACAGGGTGTCGCGCGCGATTATTTCTTTGATGCCCCGGAAAGTCCCGGAGGGTGACACGTCGTCAAGCACTTCGGCCAAGCATAGCGCCAGCCTAGAATCAGTCGACAAATTGTCGCCAAGTATCTTTTACAGCAGGTCTTTTATCAACAATTCAGCCACCTGCACAGCGTTAAGGGCTGCACCTTTGCGCACATTATCTGACGTCAGCCATAGATTAAGTTCCGCCGGGTCATCGACACCGCTGCGCACTCGACCGACATAGACCACGTCCTGCCCTACCGCGTCACCGACCGCAGTCGGATAATCGCCGGCTTCAACCAGCTCGATCCCCGGTGCATCTTCGAGTGCAGCGTTGACCTTTTGCAGGTCGATCGCGCTCGCTGACTGCAAGGTCACGCTAAAGCTATCGCCAAAAAACACCGGCGCTTGAATGCAAGTTGCGGAAATCTTTAATAAAGGCTGTGCCAGCACCTGGCGCAACTCGCGCACCAGACGTTTTTCCAGCAGCGTATGGCCATGAGCGTCAGGCGTACCGACCTGAGCCAGCAGGTTGAATGCCATCTGCCGGTCAAAGAATTTCGGCTCCAGCGGGCGCATGTTCAGCAACTCGGCGGTCTGGCGCGCCAGCTCGGCAACGGCTTCACGACCTTGGGCGGAAACGGCCAGATTGGCGCTGACATTGACGTATTGCAGATCGATCAGATCGAGCAACGGCGCCAGCACGACGGCGAGTGTGGTGGCCGACGGGCTCGGGCTGCTGACCTGGAACGGCGCTTTCAGATTGGCCAGCACCTCAACGTTGGCCTCCGGCACCACTTGCGGCGCCTGATCGGCCGGCAAGGCGCCAGACAAGTCGATCAGCGAGCAACCGGCAGCGTGGGCGCGTGCCGCATAGCTCAAAGTGATGGCCGGGCCGGCGGCGAAGAACACCAGTTTGACCTTGCTGAAATCGAACTCGTCGACCTCACGCACGCGCACGTTCTTGTTGCGAAACAGCACTGAGCTGCCGGCGGATTCGCTGCTCGCGAGCAAGTGCAGATTGCCGACCGGGAAGTTGCGCTCTTCGAGAATTTGCACAAGTGTTTCGCCGACAGTACCGGTGGCGCCGATTACGGCAATATCTAGGGTCTGGGTCATGGTGCGGCCTCTGGCGAAACGGGGGGAGCGGCACTTTACCGGGTGAGTGCCATGCAGGCAATTTCTGAAGGATTTTTGGTGTCTGGGCCGACCCCATCGCTGGCAAGCCAGCTCCCACAGTGGCCGGTGGGGTACATAGATTCTAATTTCACAACAGAAACCTGTGGGAGCTGGCTCCCCCAGTGGCCGGTGGTGTGCACAGATTCCAATTTCACAACAGAAACCTGTGGGAGCTGGCTCCCCCAGTGGCCGGTGGGGTACATAGATTCTAATTTCACAACAGAAACCTGTGGGAGCTGGCTCCCCCAGTGGCCGGTGGTGAGCACAGATTCCAATTTCACAACAGAAACCTGTGGGAGCTGGCTCCCCCAGTGGCCAGTGGTGTACACAGATTCCAGTTTCACAACAGAAACCTGTGGGAGCTGGCTTGCCAGCGATGAGGCCAGACCTGACAACCGAGAAACCTCAGGCATAAAAAAACCCGCACCTCTTGCAAGGCACGGGTTCTTTCACAGTTTCAATCGATTAACGCTCAAGCAGAATCCGCAGCATGCGACGCAGCGGTTCGGCCGCGCCCCACAGCAGTTGGTCGCCGACGGTGAAGGCACCGAGGTACTGAGTACCCATGTTCAGCTTGCGCAGACGGCCAACCGGAACATTCAGGGTGCCGGTAACCTTGGTCGGGCTCAGCTCCTGCATGCTGATTTCGCGCTGGTTTGGCACCAGTTTGACCCAAGGGTTGTGCTGGCTGATCAGCCCTTCGATGTCGGCAATCGGCACGTCTTTGTTCAGCTTGATGGTCAGCGCCTGGCTGTGGCAACGCATGGCGCCAATGCGCACGCAGATACCATCGACCGGGATCGGGCTCTTGAAGCGACCGAGAATCTTGTTGGTCTCGGCCTGGGCCTTCCACTCTTCGCGGCTCTGGCCGTTCGGCAGTTCCTTGTCGATCCACGGGATCAGGCTGCCGGCCAGCGGTACACCGAAGTTTTCGGTCGGGTACGCTTCACTGCGCATGGCTTCAGCCACACGACGGTCGATGTCGAGGATCGCGCTGGCCGGGTCGGCCAGTTGATCGGCGACAGCGGCGTGGGTCGCGCCCATCTGCTTGATCAGTTCACGCATGTTCTGCGCGCCGGCACCGGATGCCGCCTGATAAGTCATGGCGCTCATCCACTCGACCAGACCTGCTTCGAACAGACCGCCCAGGCCCATCAGCATCAGGCTGACGGTGCAGTTGCCGCCGATGTAATTCTTGGTGCCCGCATCGAGCTGCTGGTCGATGACCTTGCGGTTGACCGGATCAAGAATGATGACCGCGTCATCGTTCATGCGCAGGCTGGAAGCCGCGTCGATCCAGTAACCCTGCCAGCCGGCCTCGCGCAGCTTGGGGAACACTTCGCTGGTGTAGTCGCCGCCCTGGCAGGTCAGAATCACGTCGAGCGTCTTCAGCTCTTCAATGTTGTACGCGTCCTTGAGCGGAGCAATGTCCTTGCCCACGGACGGGGGGGGGGGGGGCCCCCGGCGGGTTGGGGTGTGGTTGGTGTGGCGGGGGTGCATGGAAA
>NZ_JBIUXX010000016.1:47878-70000 GCF_044744235.1 Pseudomonas sp. NPDC087346 | reverse complement strand
GCAACTACACCTTCTTGAAAAGTGGGCCGCTGCATTGTATTGAATTTCGCAGCGGGCCCGAGAGATTACAGATTCCGCAGCGCGGCGACTACTGCGTCGCCCATTTCCTGCGTACCGACTTTAGTGCAACCGGCCGACAGGATGTCGCCAGTGCGCAAGCCTTGATCCAGCACCAGGCTGACGGCTTTTTCGATGGCATCGGCGGCAGCCTGCTGATTGAAGCTGTAACGCAGCATCATCGACACCGACAAAATGGTCGCCAGCGGGTTGGCAATGCCTTTACCGGCGATGTCTGGCGCCGAACCGTGGCAAGGCTCGTACATGCCCTTGTTGTTGGTATCCAACGACGCCGACGGCAGCATGCCGATGGAACCGGTGAGCATCGACGCCTGGTCGGACAGAATGTCGCCGAACAGGTTGTCGGTGACGATCACGTCGAACTGCTTCGGCGCACGCACCAGTTGCATGGCAGCGTTGTCGACGTACATGTGGCTCAGTTCTACCTGCGGGTAATCCTTGGCCACTTCTTCGACGATTTCACGCCACAACTGGCTGGACGCCAGCACGTTGGCCTTGTCCACCGAGCACAGCTTCTTGCCACGCACCATGGCCATGTCGAAACCGACACGGGCGATGCGGCGGATTTCGCTTTCGCTGTACGGCAGCGTGTCGTAGGACTGACGCTCGCCGTTTTCCAGAGTGCGGGTGCCGCGTGGCGCGCCGAAGTAGATGCCGCCGGTCAGCTCACGCACGATCAGGATATCCAGACCGGCCACGATTTCCGGCTTCAAGCTGGAAGCATCGGCCAGTTGCGGATAGAGGATTGCCGGACGCAGGTTACCGAACAGGCCCAGTTGCGCACGAATTTTCAGCAGACCGCGCTCAGGGCGGATGTCACGCTCGATGGTGTCCCATTTCGGGCCGCCAACGGCGCCCAGCAGCACAGCATCGGCAGCGCGGGCACGGTCGAGGGTTTCGTCGGCCAGCGGCACGCCGTGCTTGTCGATGGCCGCGCCACCGATCACGTCATGGCTCAGCTCGAAGTCCAGGCTGTACTTATCGTTGGCCAGTTCCAGCACCTTGACCGCTTCGGCCATGATTTCCGGACCAATACCGTCACCTGGGAGAATCAGAATCTGCTTGCTCATGCTTTCCTCGTGTCTTCAGTCGGTGCGCCGCTTACTGGCACTCCCGGAAAAATTCTTATCGCTCAGCCATCAGTACGATCACATCTGTACTGAACGAGCCGTCGCCATCAATCTCAAAATATTCGCGTACTTCATTGCCCATCGAGCGCTGCAATTCGCGGATTGCCGCACGCATCACTTCGGGTGTGCGCATGCGCTCGACCCAACTGGTGTACTCCAGACGCAGGCGCTGACGCGTGGTACTGCGCACATGCAAACCCGCTTCACTGACCTGACGCAACCACTCGCCAGCGGAATAATCGCGCACATGGCTGGTGTCGCGCAGCACTTCGACGCTTTGCAGGTAAGTGTCGAACAACGGACTGCCCGGTGACAACACATCGACGAACGCCGCCACGCCACCCGGCTTCAGCACCCGGCGCACTTCGCGCAGGGCCACACCGAGGTCGCTCCAATGGTGCGCCGAATAACGGCTGAACACGAAATCGAACTCGCCATCGGCAAACGGCAGACGCTCGGCGGCACCGTTGACCGTGGAAATGTTGCTGATCCCGCGATCAAGGGCGGCGGCAGCGACCACGTCGAGCATTTGCTGCGACAGGTCGTAGGCCACCACTTCTTTCACCAGCGACGCTACATGAAAACTCACATGACCGGCGCCGCAACCCAAGTCCAGCACCCGGGCTTCGCCCTGCCCTGCCAGTTCGGCCTGTAGCAACGCGAACTCGGTGCCTTGAGCGTGAACGGCGCTGCTCAGGTAAGCGGCGGCCTGTTCACCGAATTGCTTTTGGACAACCTGACTGTGCTGGGCGGTGCTGGTCATGGGGACTTCCTTTCTAAGGTGAGTCTTGGGGTGTTTCGACTGCTGCCATCGCTAGCGGGCTAGCTCCCACATTGGATCCATGGCGTACACAAATCCCTGTGGGAGCTAGCCTGCTAGCGATGAGGCCAGAGAGGACTACAGCAATATCGAATCAATCACGCGTCGCGGAACAACCACGGCTGGCTCACGCGGTGCTTGGCTTCAAACGTGGCAATCGCGTCGCCGTCCTGCAAGGTCAGGCCGATATCGTCCAGGCCATTGAGCAGGCAGTGCTTGCGGAACGCGTCGATCTCGAAGCTGTAAACCTTGCCATCCGGACGGGTCACGGTTTGCGCGTGCAAATCGACCTGCAATTGATAGCCCGGCTCGGCCTCAACCTGCTTGAACAATTCATCGACTTCAGCGTCGCTCAAGATGATCGGCAACAAGCCGTTCTTGAAGCTGTTGTTGAAGAAGATGTCGGCGTAGCTCGGCGCGATGATGCTGCGGAAACCGTATTCTTCCAGCGCCCACGGCGCGTGTTCACGGCTGGAGCCGCAACCGAAGTTCTCGCGGGCCAGCAACACGCTGGCGCCTTGATAACGCTCGGCGTTGAGCACGAAATCCTTGTTCAACGGACGCTTGGAGTTGTCCTGATACGGTTGCCCGACATCCAGGTAACGCCACTCGTCGAACAGGTTCGGGCCGAAACCGGTGCGTTTGATCGACTTCAAGAACTGCTTTGGAATGATCTGATCGGTATCGACGTTGGCACGATCCAAAGGCGCGACAAGACCAGTGTGCTGGGTGAAAGCTTTCATGCTGCGCTCCTTAAATCAATTCACGAACGTCGATGAAACGACCGTTCACCGCTGCCGCTGCGGCCATGGCCGGGCTGACGAGATGGGTACGGCCACCGGCGCCCTGACGGCCCTCGAAGTTTCGGTTGGAGGTCGAGGCGCAATGTTCGCCGGACTCCAAACGGTCCGGGTTCATCGCCAGACACATCGAGCAACCCGGCTCACGCCATTCGAAACCGGCTTCGAGGAAGATCTTGTCCAGACCTTCGGACTCGGCCTGCGCCTTCACCAGACCCGAACCCGGTACGACGATGGCCTGCTTGATCGTCGAAGCGACTTTGCGGCCCTTGGCAATCACTGCCGCAGCGCGCAAATCTTCGATCCGCGAGTTGGTGCAGGAACCAATGAACACGCGATCCAGCTGAATATCGGTGATCGCCTGATTGGCGGTCAAACCCATGTATTTCAAGGCACGGACGATCGAGTCACGTTTGACCAGATCCATTTCCTTGGCCGGGTCCGGCACGTTCTGATCAACCGCCAAAACCATTTCCGGGGAAGTACCCCAACTGACTTGCGGTTTGATCTGCGCGGCGTCGAGTTCAACCACGGTGTCGAATCTTGCGTCAGCGTCGGTCACCAGATCTTTCCAGGCTTCGACGGCCATGTCCCATTCCGCGCCTTTCGGTGCGAACGGGCGACCCTTGACGTAATCAACGGTCTTTTGGTCGGCGGCTACCAGGCCCACACGGGCACCGGCTTCGATGGACATATTGCAGATGGTCATGCGGCCTTCGACGGACAACTCGCGGATCGCGCTGCCGGCGAACTCGATGGCATGGCCGTTACCGCCGGCGGTACCGATCTTGCCGATCACTGCGAGGACGATGTCCTTGGCGGTCACGCCGAACGGCAATTGGCCTTCGACGCGCACCAGCATGTTCTTCATTTTCTTGGCGACCAGGCACTGGGTGGCGAGCACGTGCTCGACCTCGGAAGTGCCGATACCGTGAGCCAGTGCGCCGAAAGCACCGTGGGTCGACGTGTGCGAGTCGCCGCAGACCACGGTCATGCCCGGCAAGGTCGCGCCCTGCTCCGGGCTGATGACGTGGACGATGCCTTGGCGGATGTCGTTCATCTTGAACTCGACGATGCCGTACTCATCGCAGTTGTCATCGAGGGTCTGAACCTGCAAACGCGAGACCTGGTCGGCAATGGCTGCGATGCCGCCCTTGCGTTCCGGGGTGGTCGGTACGTTGTGGTCCGGGGTCGCGATGTTGGCATCGATGCGCCAAGGCTTGCGCCCGGCCAGACGCAGGCCTTCAAAGGCTTGCGGCGAGGTCACTTCGTGAATGATGTGACGGTCGATGTAGATCAGCGCAGAGCCATCGTCGCGCTGCTTGACCAAATGCGAATCCCAGAGCTTGTCGTAGAGCGTTTTGCCGGCCATCAGACGGTTCCTCATCAGCTTGTTTCTATGCCCCGGGCTTCGAACAGTTCAATAACCCTTTGGCTTGTGAGGCTGATCCTATGGGGTTACATTAAATAACTCAAATTCATATTTTTTATGCTTTGGATAACCAACTGGAATACCACCATGGATCTGGCCAACCTCAATGCTTTTATCGCGATTGCCGAGACCGGGAGCTTCTCCGGCGCCGGTGAACGCCTGCACCTGACACAACCGGCGATCAGCAAACGCATCGCCGGGCTGGAGCAGCAATTAAAGGTACGGCTGTTCGACCGACTGGGCCGCGAAGTCGGCCTGACCGAGGCCGGCCGCGCCTTGCTGCCACGGGCCTATCAGATTCTCAATGTGCTGGACGACACCCGCCGCGCCCTGACCAACCTCAACGGCGAAGTCAGCGGGCGCCTGACTCTGGCGACCAGTCACCACATCGGCCTGCACCGCTTACCACCCTTATTAAGGGAGTTCACCCGCCGCTACCCACAGGTTGCGCTGGATATTCAGTTCCTCGATTCGGAAGTGGCCTACGAAGAAATACTCCACGGCCGCGCAGAACTGGCCGTCATCACCCTGGCCCCGGAGCCGCATTCACTGGTCAAAGCCACACCGGTATGGGACGACCCGCTGGATTTCGTGGTCGCCCCCGAGCATTCGCTGATCAGTAACGGCGCCGTCAGTCTGGCGGACATTGCCGGTCATCCGGCGGTTTTCCCCGGCGGCAACACCTTTACCCACCATATTGTCCAACGTCTGTTCGAGGCTCAGGGCCTGACGCCAAACATCGCGATGAGCACCAACTATCTGGAAACCATCAAGATGATGGTCTCGATTGGTCTGGCCTGGAGTGTTTTGCCACGCACGATGCTCGACGAACAAGTGGCGCGCATACCTTTACCGGGCATACAGCTGCGGCGCCAGCTAGGCTATATCTTGCACACCGAACGGACGCTATCGAATGCAGCAAGGGCGTTTATGGCCTTGCTGGACGCACAGATCGATCTGCCAGGGACTCTCGGCTAACTTGTGCTAAGCCTATAGAGCCGTTCCCTGCGCCAACGCCAAAATCAGCTCAAGGCCGTGAACAATGCCGAAATCTGTTGACCGCATTCCGCCGATGCCGCGTATCCAGGCCATAGACCCGCGACGTTCCGAGCAGAGCTGGGAGAGCGCGCCGCAATTGCTCGCCGCGCTCAACGGCGCACGGCTCGGCGCCTGGTACTGGGACATCGAACTCGGTCAGATCAGCTGGTCGCGGGGCACCCAGGCGCTGTTTGGCTTTGATCCGCGGCAACCGTTGCCCGAAGATCTGGAATACCTCGACCTGCTGCCACCGGAAGACCGCGCGAAAACCGTTCGCGCCTTCCATGCGGTGATTGCCGGCGCACCGCTGGAACAGGCGATGCACCACCGCATCCGCTGGCCCGATGGCAGTCTGCACTGGCTGGAGATCAGCGGCAGTCTGCTGCCAGACAAACTCGGGCGCCCCCGAATGATCGGGGTGATTCGCGAAATCACCCACCAGCGCCAACGCGAACAGGCGCTGAGCAGCTCGGAGAAACGTTTCGCCACACTGTTTCACCTGTGCCCGAACATGGTCCTGCTGACCCGCCAGGAAGACGGCCTGATTTCCGAGGCCAACCAGTATTTCGAAAGCCTGTTCGGCTGGCCGGTGCAGAGCGCAATCGGTCGCACCACGCTGGAACTGGGTCTGTGGGTTCACCCGGAGCAACGGGCCGAACTGGTCAAGAAAACCAAGGCCAAGGGCGAACTGATCAGCATGGAAGTGCAGTTTCGTGCCAGCAATGGCCAGGTCCACGACGGCATCCTCAGCGCACAGAAGGTCGAACTTGAAGGCCAGCCGTACCTGCTGAGCACGTTTCTCGACACCACCGAACGCAAAGCCGCCGAACATGCACTGAAAGACAGTCAGGAACGCCTGGATCTGGCACTGGATTCCGCGCAGCTCGGCACCTGGGACTGGCACATTCCCAGCGGCATGCTTTATGGCTCGGCGCGAGCCGCGCAATTGCACGGGCTCGAGCCGATTCCGTTCCATGAGTCATTCGAAGCGTTTTTCGAAGGCGTGCCCGGCGAAGAACGCGAAAGCATGCGCGACGCCTACCGCAGCCTGCGTGAAGGCCCGGCGGGCAATTATCAGCTGACTTACCGGGTTCAACTGGCGGACGGCAGCTCACGCTATCTGGAAAGCCGCGCCCGCCTCTATCGCGACGAAAACGGCGTGCCGCTACGCATGGCCGGCACCTTGCTCGACATCACCGAACAGGTCGAACGCGAACAACGCCTGGTGGCATCAGAGGAGAAATTCGCCACGCTGTTCCAGGTCAGCCCCGACCCGATTTGCGTCACGCGTCAGGACAGCGGCGAATTCATCGAGATCAACTCCAGTTTCACCCAGACCTTCGGCTGGAGCGCCGCCGACGTAATCGGCCACACCGCCGAAGAAATCGGCCTGTGGGACGCTTCGGCGAAAAGCCTGCAACGCATTGAACGGGTAATCCGCGAACAAGGCCTGAGCAACGTGGCAATCATCGTCCAGCACAAGGACGGCCAGTCGCTGACGTGCGTGATTTCCAGCCGTCAGATCAGCGTCGGCAATCAACCGTGCATCGTCACCACCCTGCGCGATATCACCCAGCAGCAACGTTCGGAAGCGGCGCTCAAGGCCAGCGAAGAGAAATTCGCCAAGGCGTTTCACTCAAGCCCCGACGCAATCACCATCACCGAACGCGACACCGGCCGCTATCTGGAGGTCAACGACGGCTTCTGTCGCCTCACCGGTTATCGCGCCGAAGAAGTGGTCGGCAAAACCGTGTATCAGGTCGGCATCTGGGCCGAAGAAAAACAGCGCTCGGCACTGCTCGCCGAGTTGCAGATCAAGGGCCGCGTACACCATCAGGAAATGCTCGGGCGTAACAAGCGCGGCGAGTTGCTGACGGTCGAGGTCTCGGTCGAACCGATCACCCTCAATGAAACCGCCTGCCTGCTGCTGACCGCCCGCGATGTCAGCCTGCTGAAAAATGCCGAAGCGCAGATCCGCCATCTGGCTTATCACGACCCGCTGACCAATCTGCCCAACCGCGCGCTGCTGATGGATCGTCTGAGCCAGCAGATCGCTTTGCTCAAGCGGCATAACCTGCGCGGCGCGCTGCTGTTTCTCGATCTGGATCACTTCAAACACATCAACGACTCGCTGGGTCATCCGGTCGGCGACACCGTGCTGAAAATCATCACCGCGCGACTTGAAGCCAGCGTACGCATGGAGGACACCGTCGCCCGTCTCGGCGGCGATGAGTTCGTGGTCTTGCTCAGCGGGCTGGAAGGCACGCGCAACGAGGTCAGCGTGCAAGTGCGGGAACTGGCCGACACCATTCGCGAATTGCTCTCGGAGCCGATGTTCCTCGACGGCCAGCGCCTGCAAGTGACACCGAGCATCGGCGTCGCGTTGATTCCGGATCACGGCTCGACCCCGACCGACCTGCTCAAGCGCGCCGACATTGCGCTGTACCGGGCCAAGGATTCCGGGCGCAACACCACGCAGATGTACCACAACACCATGCAGAAAGCGGCGAGCGAGCGGCTGCGCATGGAGACCGACTTGCGTCTGGCGCTGTCTCGTGGCGAATTCAAGGTGCATTACCAGCCGCAAATCGATGCCCGGGACAATCGCATCATCGGCGCCGAAGCACTGGTGCGCTGGAATCACCCGGAACTCGGCGCGCAATCACCCACCGAATTCATCAAGGTATTGGAAGACAGCGGCCTGATTCTGGAAGTCGGTACGTGGATTCTCGACGAGGCCTGCGAGGCGTTCAAACAGCTGATCGCCGCTGACTTGATCGACCCTTACAAATTCAGCCTGTGCGTCAACATCAGCCCTCGTCAGTTCCGCCAGAACGACTTCGTCGAGCGCATCGAACGCAGCATGACCAGCCACGGCTTGCCCTGCTCGCTGCTGAAACTGGAGATCACCGAAGGCATCGTCATTCAGAATCTGGAAGACACCATCAGCAAAATGCGCCGCCTGAAAAAACTTGGCGTCAGCTTCGCGATGGATGACTTTGGCACCGGTTATTCGTCGCTGACCTACCTCAAGCGATTGCCGGTGGACACGCTGAAAATCGACCAGTCATTCATCCGCGATGCGACCACCGACCCTAACGACGCAGAAATCATCCGCGCCATCGTCGCCATGGCCCGCAGCCTGCAACTGGAAGTGATTGCCGAAGGCGTGGAAACCCCGGAGCAATTGGCGTTTCTGCAAGGGCTGGGCTGCCATTTGTATCAGGGCTATCTGCACAGCCGGCCGGTGGCGCTGGAGAATCTGAAAGACATGCTCGGATGACGGGCACAAAAAAGGGGCGCCAGATGGCGCCCCTTTTCATTGCTCGGCCTTATTGCAGAACCGGCTTCTGCGTCCCGTTGATCGGGATGCGTTTGGCTTTCGCCTCTTCCGGAATCACCCGCAACAGGTCGATGCTCAGCAGACCGTTGCTCAGATCCGCAGCCTTGATCTCGATGTGATCGGCCAGACGGAAGGACAGCTTGAATGCACGCTGGGCAATGCCCTGATGCAAGAACGTCACGCCCTCATTGGCATCACGTTTGCCGCCACTGATGGTCAGCACACCTTTCTCGACTTGCAACTCCAGGTCCTCTTCCTGGAATCCGGCAGCCGCCACGACGATGCGGTATTGATCGTCACCGTGTTTTTCCACGTTGTAAGGTGGGTAGGTGCTGCCAGGCTCGTTACGCAGGGCGGTTTCGAACAGGTCATTGAAGCGGTCGAAACCAACCGAGGAACGGAACAGTGGCGCGAGGGAAAATGCAGTACTCATGGTTCAAATCTCCTGAAAACAATCAGCAAGTTTTTTAACTCCGCGACCCGAATTCGGCATCGCGTAACCCTTAGATAGGGACCGCTGATTGCATTTCAAGAGATTATTTCGAGATTTTTTTCAGGCCGCTTCCGCGACCGGCAGACCCAATAAACGCGAAACGTGATCCGGTTCGGTTTCACGGCGCAGGACGGTGAACAGCTCTGTCGCCTCAGGATAATTGCGCGTCAACATGGCCAGCCATTGCTTCAAACGACCCGGCGACTGGCGCGCAGTCATTTGCGCCTTGGCTTGCAGCCAGAAGTCCTGGATCAGCGGCAGCAGTTCGGCCCAGGTCATCTCGACCACTTCCTCACCTGCTCTTGCGGCAGCGATTTGCTTTGCCAGATCCGGGCGCGAAACCAGACCGCGTCCGAGCATGATGTCCTCGACGCCGCTGATTTCGCGGCAACGACGCCAGTCTTCGACGCTCCAGATATCACCGTTGGCAAACACCGGCACCTTGACCACCTCCTGCACGCGGGGAATCCATTCCCAGTGCGCTGGTGGCTTGTAGCCGTCAACCTTGGTCCGCGCATGCACCACGATGTGCTCGGCGCCGCCCTCAGCCAACGCCGTGGCGCAAACTAGCGAACCATCCGGACTGTCGAAGCCCAAACGCATCTTCGCAGTCACCGGAATGTGCGCCGGTACGGCACGCCGGACGTGCTCGACGATCTGGTTGAGCAGTTCCGGCTCCTTGAGCAGAACCGCGCCGCCACGGGACTTGTTGACGGTCTTGGCCGGGCAGCCGAAGTTCAGGTCGATCACTTCGGAACCGAGTTCGCAGGCCAGCGCAGCGTTTTCCGCCAGACACACCGGGTCAGACCCCAGCAATTGCACACGCAGCGGAACACCGGAAGCGGTGCGGGCACCGTTCAGCAGTTCGGGACCGAACTTGTGAAAATAGGCCGGCGTGAGCAACTGATCGTTGACGCGGATGAATTCGGTCACGCACCAATCGATACCGCCGACACGGGTCAGCACGTCGCGCAGGATGTCGTCGACCAACCCCTCCATGGGCGCCAGAGCAATTTGCATGGGGAAAACACTACTTGAGGAAAAAACGTGCGGCAGTTTACCGGGTTTACTGTAGCCCGTGTAGGAGCTGCCGAAGGCTGCGATCTTTTGACTTTGTTTTTAAAAGACAAGATCAAAAGATCGCAGCCTTCGGCAGCTCCTACAGTGGGGTTGTGTCAGGCGAGGATCGCCGGGCCGTAGCCTTCGATGAATTCGGCGGGCATGCGCTTCGGTTTGCCGGTGGACAGTTCGATGCAGACGAACGTGGTTTGCGCGCGCAACAGGGTGGTGTTGTCGCTTGGACGGATCAATTGGAAGTGTCGGGTCATTTTCAGGCGCTGATCCCAATCGACGATCCAGGTCGCCAATTGCAGCTCATCGCCTTCGTAGGCGGCCGCCAGATAATCGATTTCGTGACGCACCACGGCCATCGCCCGATCCAGACGCCGGTACTCGACCAGATCCAGACCCAGCCGCTGCGAGTGGCGCCAGGCGCAGCGTTCAAGCCAGGTCACGTACACCGCGTTGTTCGCGTGCCCGAGCCCGTCGATGTCTTCGGCGCCTACTTCAAGATCAATGGTAAACGGCGTTGCCCGATCCCAGCCCATGCCCCACTCCCGGTCAAATTATTCAACCGGGGCAGTGTAACGGATGCTCACGCCGATTGGCGCGTCTGCAGGCTGCGACCGGCCAGCAGTGATAACACCCCATCAATCAACCGGGAGTCAGCCAGCACACGCTGATGACCGCCGCTTTCGAGGCGCAGCAGACGGCTGTCGAACCAGGATTCGTGGATCAGTTGCGATTCTTTGACCGAAACGAAGTTGTCGTCCTCGGCATGCACGATCAGACCGGGCATATCCAGTTGATAGTGCGCGACATCCAGCGTGGCGGCGCGCATGCCGACATCTTTCTCGACCTGTCGGATGAACGCGGAACGTGCTGGCGGCGGCATCCCCATGTAACGGGCAAAACCACGCAGCACCCCGAGAATGCGTGCCGGGGCGGCGATACTCACCAGTGTTTCGGTGCGCAGGCCCAACTGTACGGCGAGCATCGCACTGGCGCCGCCCATCGAGTGGCCGATGACTGCTTGCAGCGGCGGCAACTCGGCGGCGGCTTCGAGCATGGCGCGAGCGAACAGCACCACATTGGCCTCACGCCCCGGCGAACGACCGTGGGCCGGGCCATCGAGCGCGACGACCGTGTAACCGGCCTCGACCAACGCATTGATCAGTGCGGCGAACTGAGTGGGCCGCCCTTCCCAACCGTGCATCAGCAGCACGGCCGGACCCTGCCCCCAGCGCAACGCCGACAAGCCAAATCGCAAAGTGATGCGCTCGGAACTGGCCAGTAACGGCAATTCCCAGTCCCGCAGCGGCAGCGAACGCGGGGTCATGAATGCCAACCGCATTTTGCTTGCCACCAGTTTTGGTGCAAACCAGCCCAAGGTGCCATTAACGCCGCGAACCCACTTCAACGTGCTCATCGCTAATTCCTCAGGCGTGCCGCCTTCAGGTCAACGCACTGCCGACTTGGCGGCGCGCAGCAATCGATCGGATAAATCACCTGGGCCCAGTGCCCTTGCCAGCGCCAGACCGCCGACCATCAAGGCAACATCGGCCAGCGCCTTGTCGGTGTCTTCAGGACTGGCCGCCAACTGCGCAACCATCAGTTCCAGGTGTTCGTTTAGCGCGATACGGAATGACTCCGGCAAGCGGCCCAACTCACCAATCGAAGCCGGAATCGGGCAAGCCGACTCGCTGGAATCGCGGTGTTTGCGCGACAGGTAGAACGCAGCCACCAATGCGCGACGTTCTTCGCCGGTCAGCTCGGAATCCATATCGGCAATCAGGTCGCGTCGGCGGCCGAGCAATTGCTTGAATGCCTCCAGCATCATTGCGTCCTTGCTTTCGAAGTGCGCATAGAAGCCACCGACAGTCAGGCCGGCCGCGCCCATCACTTCGCCCACGCTCGGATCGGCCGGGCCACGCTGAATCAGCGCGGCACTGGCTGCCTTGAGAATGCGTTCGCGGGTTTGAGCTTTTTTATCGTTCATCGTTGCCTCCGAATATTACGACTAGAATATTATTCGCATAATAATATTCTGCAAGTCAAGGATATGACCGCTGGTCTGAAGCACAGTGTAAGGAAAAAGGAGAGTTGGCCAAACGCCAGACAAACAAAAGGGCCATTCAATAATTGAATGACCCTTATAAATCCCGCAGAGCGGGTAATCGTGGCGTCCCCTAGGGGACTCGAACCCCTGTTACCGCCGTGAAAGGGCGGTGTCCTAGGCCACTAGACGAAGGGGACACAAACCCTTCTATACAACTGATCAGTGCTGAGAGCTGATCGATTCAAGGCCGGTGTGGCCAGACCTTGAACTTGTAAAATTGGTGGAGCTTAGCGGGATCGAACCGCTGACCTCCTGCATGCCATGCAGGCGCTCTCCCAGCTGAGCTATAGCCCCTCATCGTTGATGTCATCGCTGAGGACGGGGCGAATCTTAATGGCGCATCAAAAGGCTGTCAAACTTATTTTTGAAATAATTCAAAGTTTTTTGTCGTCATTACAATCACTTACCGCCCTTCCCCCCGTAAATCGGGGAGAAACGCCGAAGGGCAGGATCAAAAGATCGCAGCCTCCGGCAGCTCCAACAAAGACAAACGTGGTCAGGCGATAGCGCCCAACAGTTTTTCCCACTCTTTGTTTTCTTTCTTCGACACGCCGCCCAGCAGATCAATCGCCTGACGCAGACGGAAGCGCGTCAGATCCGGGCCGAGAATTTCCATCGCATCCAGCACCGACACCGAGCTTGCCTGACCAGTGATTGCAGCGAACATCAGCGGCATCGCGTCACGCAGTTTCAGCTCCAGCGATTCGACCACCGCCTGAATCGTCGCGGTGATGCTGTCCTTCTCCCACTGACGCAGGCTTTCCAGCTTCCACAGGATCAACTGCATCAACTGACGAACCTGATCACCCGAGAGCTTTTTCGATTCGAACAGCTTGGCATCCGGATTGACGCCACCGGCAAAGAAGAACCCTGCCAGCGGTGCAACCTGACTGAAGGTTTCAACGCGACCCTGAACGTGCGGCGCGATCTTCATCATGTACTCGGGATTCAGCGCCCAGGTCTGCAAGCGGCTGGCGAATTCTTCCACCGGCAGATCACGCAGCCACTGGCCGTTGAGCCACGACAGCTTCTCGACGTCGAAGATCGGCCCGCCGAGGGACACGCGCTTGAGGTCGAAGTTGTCGACCATTTCCTGCAACGAGAACTTCTCGCGCTCGTCCGGCATCGACCAGCCCATGCGGCCCAGATAGTTGAGCATCGCTTCCGGCATGAAGCCCATGCGCTCGTAGAACGTCACCGAGGTCGGGTTCTTGCGCTTGGACAGCTTGCTCTTGTCCGGGTTACGCAGCAGCGGCATGTAGCACAGCTCTGGTTGTTCCCAGCCGAAGTATTCGTACAGCAGAATCAGTTTTGGCGCCGATGGCAGCCATTCTTCGCCACGCAGTACGTGGGTGATGCCCATCAGGTGGTCGTCGACCACGTTGGCGAGGAAGTACGTCGGCAGGCCGTCGGTCTTCATCAGCACTTGCATGTCCATGCGATCCCACGGGATCTCGACATCGCCACGCAGCATGTCCGGCACCACGCAAACGCCTTCGGTCGGCACTTTCATGCGGATCACGTGCGGTTCGCCAGCGGCCAGACGGGCAGCGACTTCTTCTTTCGACAGCAACAGCGCACGGCCGTCGTAACGCGGGGTTTCGCCACGAGCCATCTGCTCGGCGCGCATCTGGTCCAGTTCTTCGGCAGTACAGAAGCACGGGAACGCGTGGCCCATTTCAACCAGTTGCTGGCAATACTTCTGATAGATATCGCCGCGCTCGCTCTGGCGATAAGGACCGTGCGGGCCGCCGACATCCGGGCCTTCGCTCCAGTCGATGCCCAACCAGCGCAGGGCGTCGAAGATCTGTTGTTCCGACTCGCGGGTCGAGCGCAACTGATCGGTGTCTTCGATGCGCAGGATGAACTCACCGCCATGCTGCTTGGCAAAGCAGTAGTTGAACAATGCGATGTAAGCGGTACCTACGTGGGGGTCCCCGGTAGGCGATGGCGCGATGCGAGTGCGGACGGTGGTCATGGCATGTCTCGAAAAAGATGAAAAGCAAAACGATCAAGCCGCGAATGGTAACAGGCGAGCCCCGCCCCGCTCCAGCAGACAGGGCATTTAAGCCAAGATTGCGCCTGTAACGCCCGTTGGCCGTGGTGAATGAGCGAATATCAGCCTTTGGCATTTACCGTTTATCGGCTGTATGCCAGATTCGCCTGCTGATAACTTTCCTTACAATTTCTCGACTACAGTTTGCCTCATGCCAGCCCAACTCAAGCGCCGCCTGTTCATCTTCCTGCTGCTCGTCCTGCTGATTGCCGGGGGCTTCTTCGCCCATTGGTTTTTCAAGGGACGCTTTTATGAAAGCACCGACAACGCCTATGTCCAGGGCGAGATCACCCGTGTGTCGAGCCAGTTGGGCGCACGCATCGAAGAGGTGTTGGTGCAGGACAACCAGCATGTGGAGAAAGGCCAGTTGCTGGTACGCCTCGAAGGTGATGATTTCCGTCTGGCGGTAGATCGCGCCAACGCCGCCCTCGCCACCCGCGAAGCCGAGCGTCTGCAAGCCCAGAGCAAACTGACTCAACAATCGAGCCTGATCGCCTCCAGCGACGCACAAGTGGCGACCACCCAGGCAACCCTCGGCCGCTCACAGATTGATCTGTCCCGCGCCGAGACCCTGCGCAAACCCGGTTACGTTTCCGAAGAACGGGTAACCACGCTCTCCGCCGACACCCACATTGCCCGCTCGCAAGTCGCCAAGGCGCAGGCGGATGCGCAGAGTCAGCGCCAACAGGTCAACGCCCTGTCCGCCGAGATCAAACGCCTCGACGCACAAATCGCCAACGCCCGCGCCGACATCGCGCAAGCCGAACTGAACATGACCCGCAGCGAAATCCACGCACCGATCAGCGGACTGGTCGGCCAGCGTGCCGCGCGCAACGGTCAGGTGGTGCAGGCGGGTGCGTACTTGCTGTCGATAGTTCCGGACGAAGACATTTGGGTGCAGGCCAACTTCAAGGAAACCCAGATCGGCCACATGCAGCCCGGACAGAAAGCCGAACTGGTGTTTGATGCTTATGCCGACACGCCCATCGAAGCGCGGGTCGACAGTCTGTTCGCCGCGTCCGGCGCGCAATTCAGCCTGTTGCCGCCCGACAACGCCACCGGCAACTTCACCAAAGTCGTGCAGCGGATTCCGGTCAAATTGACCTTCAAAGCCGACAATCCCCTGCACGGCAAGATCCGCCCGGGCATGTCGGTCACCGCCACCGTGAATATCAAAGACGCCCCAGACAATGGCCGGTGATTCGCTGATCCGCCCGGTCGGCGAACCGACCCGGCGGGACTGGATCGCGGTGATGAGCGTGATGCTCGGCGCCTTTATGGCGGTGCTCGACATCCAGATCACCAACTCCTCGCTCAAGGATATTCAAGGCGCGCTGTCGGCGACGCTGGAAGAAGGATCGTGGATTTCCACCTCGTATCTGGTAGCGGAAATCATCATGATCCCGCTGACCGCGTGGCTGGTGCAGCTACTCTCGGCGCGGCGTCTGGCGGTGTGGGTATCGCTGGGGTTTCTGGTTTCATCCTTGCTCTGCTCGATGGCCTGGAGCCTTGAGAGCATGATCGTTTTTCGCGCCATGCAAGGCTTCACCGGCGGCGCGCTGATCCCGCTGGCGTTCACTCTGACGCTGATCAAACTCCCCGAACATCAACGCGCCAAAGGCATGGCGATGTTTGCCATGACCGCCACGTTTGCACCCTCCATCGGCCCGACCCTCGGTGGCTGGCTCACGGAAAACTGGGGCTGGCAGTACATTTTCTACATCAACATCCCGCCCGGTCTGATCATGATCGCCGGGTTGATGTACGGTCTGGAGAAGAAAGAAGCGCACTGGGAACTGCTCAAAAGCACCGACTACACCGGCATCCTCACGCTGGGAATCGGACTCGGTTGCTTGCAGGTATTTCTCGAAGAAGGTCACCGCAAGGACTGGCTCGAATCGAGTCTGATCGTGACCCTGGGCAGCATTGCGCTGGTAAGCCTGATCACCTTTGTGATCGTGCAGATTTCCAAACCCAATCCGCTGATCAATCTCGGCATCCTGCGCAATCGCAACTTTGGACTGTCAAGTATTTCCAGTCTGGGCATGGGTGTCGGGTTGTATGGCTCGATTTATCTGTTGCCGCTGTATCTGGCGCAGATCCAGAACTACAACGCCTTGCAGATCGGCGAAGTGATCATGTGGATGGGCGTGCCTCAGCTGTTTCTGATTCCGCTGGTGCCGAAACTGATGAAGTACATCTCGCCCAAGTGGCTGTGTACTTTGGGCTTCGGACTGTTCGGATTGGCGAGTTTTTCGTCGGGGGTGCTCAACCCGGATTTCGCCGGGCCGCAGTTCAATCAGATCCAGATCATCCGCGCCCTCGGCCAGCCGCTGATCATGGTGACCATCTCACTGATCGCCACCGCGTACATCCTGCCGCAGGATGCGGGCTCGGCGTCGAGTCTGTTCAACATCCTGCGCAACCTTGGCGGCGCCATCGGCATCGCCCTGCTCGCGACGTTGCTGGATGCGCGCACCAAGACTTACTTCGATTATTTGCGTGAAGCGATTGTGCCAACCAATCCGCAAGTGGCTGAGCGGATGGCGTCGATGACCGACAGGTTCGGCAGTGACACGGCGGCGTTGGGCAAGATGAGTGAAATCGTGCATCAGCAGGCGTTGATCATGGCCTACAACGATGCGTTTCACTTTGTCGGGATTGCGTTAGGGGTGAGTATGTTGGCGATCTTGCTGACCAAAAAATTGCCGCAGGGGCTCAAGGCTGGGGAAGCTCACTGATTCTTTGCGGTGCCTGGACTGGCCTCATCGCTGGCAAGCCAGCTCCCACAGGTTTCATTGGCGTTTACAAAATCTACGTACGCCTTCAATCCCTGTGGGAACTGGCTTGCCAGCGATGGGGCCTTCTCAAACAATAAAGATCAAACAGCCAGAAGCCGCTCGCGCAATTTGGAAAATTCATCACGCATCTGCGCCGCCGCTTCAAACTCCAGATCCCGAGCCAACTGATACATCTTCTCTTCCACAGGTTTCATTGGCGTTTACAAAATCTACGTACGCCTTCAATCCCTGTGGGAGCTGGCTTGCCAGCGATGGGGCCTTGTCAAACAATAAAGATCAAACAGCCAGAAGCCGCTCGCGCAATTTGGAAATTTCATCGCGCATTTGCGCCGCCGCTTCGAACTCCAGATCCCGAGCCAACTGATACATCTTCTCTTCCAGCGCACGAATACGCTTGGTGATCTCGCTCGGCGAGCGCAGTTCGGCTTCGTACTTGGCGTTCTCTTCCGCAGCCTTGGCCATGCCCTTGCGCTTCTTGCTGCGCGAGCCCGGCACCGTGGCGCCTTCCATGATGTCGGCGACATCCTTGATCACGCCTCTAGGCGTGATGCCATTGGCCAGGTTGAACGCGACCTGCTTTTCACGTCGACGCTCGGTCTCGCCAATCGCCCGCTCCATCGAGCCGGTCATGCGGTCGGCATACAGAATCGCCCGGCCATTGAGGTTACGCGCCGCCCGGCCGATGGTCTGGATCAGCGAACGCTCGGAACGCAGGAAACCTTCCTTGTCGGCATCAAGGATCGCCACCAGCGACACTTCCGGCATGTCCAGACCTTCACGCAGCAGGTTGATCCCCACCAACACATCAAAGGTGCCGAGGCGCAGGTCGCGGATGATCTCGACCCGCTCAACCGTGTCGATGTCCGAGTGCAGATAGCGCACGCGCACACCGTGGTCGGCGAGGTAATCGGTGAGGTCTTCGGCCATGCGTTTGGTCAGCGTGGTGACCAGCACTCGTTCTTCGACCGCCACCCGCTTGGCGATTTCCGAAAGCAAGTCATCGACCTGGGTCAGCGCCGGACGCACTTCAACCTGCGGATCGACCAGACCGGTCGGCCGCACCACTTGCTCGACCACCCGCCCGGCGTGCTCGGCCTCGTAGTTGCCCGGCGTTGCCGAGACGAAAATGGTTTGCGGGCTGACCCCTTCCCACTCGTCGAAACGCATCGGCCGGTTGTCCAGCGCCGACGGCAGGCGGAAGCCGTACTCGACGAGGGTTTCCTTGCGCGAGCGGTCGCCCTTATACATCGCGCCGACTTGCGGCACGCTGACGTGGGATTCATCGATCACCAGCAAGGCATCCGCCGGCAGGTAATCGTAAAGCGTCGGTGGCGCCGCACCGGCCGGACGCCCGGACAGGTAGCGCGAGTAGTTTTCGATGCCGTTGCAGTAACCCAGTTCGAGGATCATTTCCAGATCGAAACGGGTGCGCTGCTCCAGACGCTGGGCTTCCACCAGTTTGTTGTTGCTGCGCAGGTATTCGAGGCGTTCCTGCAATTCGACCTTGATGTGTTCGATCGCGTCGAGCAAGGTTTCCCGTGGCGTCACGTAGTGACTCTTCGGGTAGAAGGTGAAGCGCGGCATCTTGCGGATGACTTCGCCGGTCAGCGGATCGAATGCCGAGATGCTCTCGACCTCATCGTCGAACAGCTCGATGCGAATCGCCTCGAGGTCGGATTCCGCCGGATAGATATCGATCACATCGCCACGCACACGGAACGTCGCCCGGGCGAAATCCATGTCGTTGCGGGTGTATTGCAGATCGGCCAGACGTCGCAGCAGCGCACGCTGATCGAGTTTGTCGCCGCGATCGACGTGCAACACCATCTTCAGATAGGTTTCCGGGCTGCCCAGACCATAGATGCACGACACCGTGGTGACGATGATCGCGTCCTTGCGCTCCAGCAACGCTTTGGTCGCGGACAGACGCATCTGCTCGATATGGTCGTTGATCGACGCATCCTTCTCGATGAAGGTATCGGACGACGGCACATAAGCTTCGGGCTGGTAGTAGTCGTAGTAGGAAACGAAGTACTCGACCGCGTTGTTCGGGAAGAACGCCTTGAACTCGCCGTACAACTGCGCGGCAAGGGTCTTGTTGGGCGCCAGCACCAGGGTCGGACGCTGTACCTGGGAAATCACGTTGGCGATGCTGAAGGTCTTGCCCGAGCCAGTCACACCGAGCAACGTCTGGTGCGCGAGCCCGGCATCGATACCCTCGACCAACTGGCGAATGGCTTCCGGCTGATCGCCAGCGGGCTCGAAGCGGGTGACTAGCTGGAATTCGGACATAAACACCTCAGGGATCGCGGCTCTGCGAGCAAACAGAAGAACCACGGGGGATGACCGCAAATGACCAGGGTCATCCAGGGAAAAACGAAGATTGTGCTCAATGTGGAGCCGATTGCCGAGGCTTTCAAGGCAAACGTCCTACATCCGGTAAAGTCTCTGACAGAGTCAATCGACTAACGGTCAAGAAATAATCGGAAAAACTTACGCTAAAAGGCGTTTCGCCTGTCGCTATCGCTCGCAGATGGCCTCTATACTAGCTCCCCGTTTGTGCACCGCTCTAGTGCATTCGGCTGGAGCGCGACACGTCCCTCCAATTCCCATTCAGAGCCGCCGTAATAATGAGCCTGTTCTCCGCTGTCGAAATGGCACCCCGCGATCCAATCCTGGGCCTCAACGAAGCATTCAACGCCGATACCCGGACCGACAAGGTCAACCTGGGTGTAGGTGTTTACTGCAACGAAGAGGGGCGAATTCCACTTCTGCGCGCCGTTATCGAAGCCGAAACGATTCGCGTCGCCCAGCACGCCTCCCGTGGCTACCTGCCGATTGACGGCATCGCCGCCTACGACCAGGCCGTGCAGAAGCTGCTGTTCGGCAATGACTCGCCACTGATCAGCGCCGGCCGAGTGATCACCACTCAAGCCGTCGGCGGTACCGGCGCACTGAAAATCGGTGCCGACTTCCTCAAGCAACTGCTGCCGAACGCCGTCGTGGCGATCAGCGACCCGAGCTGGGAAAACCACCGCGCGCTGTTCGAAACCGCTGGTTTCCCGGTGCAGAACTACCGTTATTACGACGCCGCTACCCACGATGTGAACCGTGCCGGCCTGCTCGAAGACCTCAACGCCCTGCCGAACGGCTCGATCGTTGTGCTGCACGCTTGCTGCCACAACCCGACCGGCGTCGATCTGAGCCCGGCTGACTGGAACAACGTGCTGGACGTGGTTCGCGCCAAAGGTCACGTACCGTTCCTCGACATGGCCTATCAGGGCTTTGGCGACGGCATCGACGAAGACGCCGCTGCCGTGCGCCTGTTCGCCGAATCCGGCCTGACTTTCTTCGTATCGAGCTCGTTCTCCAAGTCGTTCTCGCTGTACGGCGAGCGCGTCGGTGCACTGTCGATCGTCAGCGAATCGAAAGAAGAAAGCGCGCGCGTGCTGTCGCAGGTCAAACGCGTGATCCGCACCAACTACTCCAACCCGCCGACTCACGGGGCAAGCATCGTCGCTGCCGTGCTGAACAGCCCGGAGCTGCGTGCACAGTGGGAAGCCGAACTGGCCGAAATGCGCCTGCGGATTCGCGGCATGCGCGAGCAAATGGTTGCGCTGCTGGCGCAAAAAGCACCGCAGCGCGACTTCAGCTTCGTGGGTCGTCAGCGCGGCATGTTCTCCTACTCCGGCCTGACCGTTGACCAGGTTCACCGCTTGCGCAACGAATTCGGCATCTACGCCCTGGACACCGGCCGCATCTGCGTAGCCGCGCTGAACCAGAGCAACATCAAAGCCGTGACGGATGCGATTGTTCAGGTCATCTGATTTCGCGCTGTAACGAAAAACGGGAAGCCTTTGGGCTTCCCGTTTTTATTTGCCCCGAAACAATCTCCGCACCTCTAGACTGCACACAAATCCAATTGTAGGAGTGAGCCTGCTCGCGATGGCGGTGTGTCATGCAACGTTTACTTCGACTGACCAGACACCATCGCGAGCAGGCTCACTCCTACAGGTTTTGTGTACACCCGATTCTTCTGAAGAGAGCCCCGATGAAAAACGATGACCTGCGCGCCAACCGTGATGACCTGGATGACTTCATCCCCCGCACAGCGGCCAAGCGTGGCAATAGCCTGGTGCTGCAAGTGGCGGCCGGCGTGTTTCTTGGCGGACTGGCGCTGTGGCTGGTACAGCTGGGCGCGACCCTGCTGTACGCCAAATTGATGCTGGGTACCGTGACGTTCGGCGGTTAAGCCAGTTCCGTCGCACGCTGACTGGCGGCGTCGTCATAGGCGACGTAAAGCGATTCGGCGACCTGGCTTTTGATCGCCTTGGCGCTTTCGAGGCCAAGAACAAAACCTTCGGCCTTGCCACCGGCACGATTCAATTCCTCAGCGGTGCTGGCCTGAGTGATCGCATCGAAGAGTTTTTCGGCGTGCGGCCCTACCCCTTTCGGCAGGCTGATTTGCGCGATGCTCATGCGAACACCTCGATATTGCAAACGATCTGGGACAAGTGGTTCATGGCGCTTACCTTTTCGGCGAATGGTCGGGAGCGCGTGTTACCACTTCCGGGCGGCCATGGTAGACCTCCGGGACGATTCTGGTAACCGCCAATCACTGACAAACCGCCGCTCGTCCTGCCGAATCAATCAATTTCATAACTGATGCTTGACTTCTCTTTTTGAATCAGTAACATACGCACCAATTCCGCAATAGCTCAGTTGGTAGAGCAAGTGACTGTTAATCACTGGGTCCCTGGTTCGAGTCCAGGTTGTGGAGCCAAATTCAAAGCCCCTGAATCGAAAGATTCAGGGGCTTTTTTGTGCGCGCCTTAAAAATCAAAAAATCGCAGCGTGGCCCCGCAGCTACCCCGAAAATCAATACCAGGAGTTGGTGGGGGACCCGGCGAAATTTTTTTAATTAACAAATAAAAAATCCGATAATCATTTAAT
>NZ_JBIUXX010000016.1:0-47868 GCF_044744235.1 Pseudomonas sp. NPDC087346 | reverse complement strand
TAAATATCCTGGTTATTTTTTGCCCCCCCCTAAAAAAAAAAAAATCGCCCGCGTGCCCCAGACCCACCCCTAAAATGTTACCCCTTTATGTGCTGCGGCACGCTGCGATCTTTTGATCTTGACCAATGAAAAAGGCCGATCTGCATTTCTGCAGATCGGCCTTCTTTCACTCAGTACAACCGTCAGACGTGCTCACTGCTCTTCGCATGAACCTTCGGCGCACCGTGCCCGTGATCGGTATCCACCTCGACCACCGGCACTTCATTGCCATCGCAGTCGTGCAGCTTGCCGTCGCTGAAATAGTCGCCTTCGCGCAGCGCCGCCAGATCCTGATAACGCAGCACCCGTTCCGCCGCCTCGGCAAACACCGACTGTTGATTCGAGTTGCCAAGCGTGAAGTGGTTGAACGTCAGGTTCAGCACGATCGCCATGATCGCCGACGAGCTAATGCCCGAATGGAAAATGGTCGCGAACCAGCTCGGGAAGTGATCGTAGAAGTTCGGCGCGGCAATCGGGATCATGCCGAAACCGATGGAGGTCGCAACGATGATCAGGTTGACGTTGTTACGGTAATCAACCTTGGACAGCGTACGAATACCGCTCGCCGCCACCGTACCGAACAGCACGACGCCAGCACCACCGAGCACCGAAGTCGGCACCGCGGCAATCACCCGGCCCATGAACGGCAGCAGGCCGAGAATCACCAGGAACACACCGCCAGTCGCCACCACAAAACGGCTCTTGATCCCGGTCACCGCCACCAGCCCGACGTTCTGGGCGAAGGCGCTTTGGGTGAACGAACCGAAGATCGGCGCGATCATGCTCGACAGCATGTCCGCACGCAGACCGTTGCCCAGACGCTTGGAGTCGACCTTGGTGTCGATGATTTCACCGACCGCCAGAATATCCGCCGAAGTCTCGACCAGCGTCACCATGACCACGATGCACATCGACAGGATCGCAGCGAAGTGGAACGTCGGCATGCCGAAGTGGAAAGGTGTAGGGAAACCGAACATCGGGCCCTGAGTCACGGTGGAGAAATCCGCCATGCCAAGGAACACTGCCACCACCGTGCCGATCACCATGGCCAACAGGATCGACAGACGCGAGATGGTCGAGCTGCCGATTTTGCTCAGCAGCAACACCAGCACCAGCGTCAGTGCCGCCAGACCGATGTTTTCCATGCTGCCGAAGTTATCGGCGTGGCTGTTGCCCCCCATCGCCCAGCGTGCGGCCACTGGCATCAGCGTCAGGCCGATGGTGGTGATCACGATGCCGGTCACCAATGGCGGGAAGAATTTGGTGATTCGCGAGAACACCGGGGTTATCAATAATCCGATCAGCGAGGCCGCTATCACCGCGCCAAGGACTGACTGAAAGCCACCCTCCCCGCCGCTGCTGACGATGGCCACCATCGTCGCCACACCCGAGAACGAAACACCCTGCACCAGCGGCAACTGACATCCGAAAAACGGCACTCCCAGGGTTTGCAGCAACGTCGCCAGCCCCCCTGCAAACAGTGAAGCGGCAATCAACAAACCAATGTCCGCCGGCGACAGCCCGGCTGCCTGACCGATGATCAGTGGCACCGCGACGATACCGCCATACATGGTCAGAACATGTTGCAGGCCGTAAGCCATATTCGCGCCGACCCCGAGATTTTCGTCCTCGGGCCGTTGGTGTGAAAGATGGGGCGTTTTCATGGTGGGGGGTTCCCTGGTTTTTTGTTATGCGCACACTGTATGCAAGAGTCACAACAAATGTCCATAGAGTTGTATACAACTTATCGGTCACATTATGGATAGTTAGCCACCCAACCTTCTATCCCGGCGCTTCCATCCCCCACAAATCCGGCAATACATCTGTGCCGGGCAGTGCTTTTTATCCCACCAGGCTGAAGTGTTCATGGCGACCAGCGGTGCAGTCGCGCTCTTTTTTATACATATAAAGTATGCATAATTAAGTCATTCGACATTCAGTTCGACAAAAGCAAGAACGCTGCCAACAGACTCAAGCACAAAGGCGTGAGCCTTGCAGAGACCGAACCGGTATTTCACGACGAACGAGCACTGACCCTTGAGGACAATGACCATGACGAGCAGCGCTGGATCACCCTTGGCCTTGATGGCAAGGGACGTTTGCTGGTCGTTGCGTACAGTTATCGCGAACCGAATGTTGTGCGAATCATTTCCGCGCGCGTCGCTACACCGAGCGAACGGCGCCAATATTTTCTGGAGGCTTGAACGATGAAAGACCAGTACGACTTCACCGATGCCAAGCGTGGCGCTGTGGCATCCGCCAAGGGCAAGACCCGCATCACCATCATGCTCGACGACGCGGTTATCGACGCGGCGCGCACGGTGGCGGAAAGCGAAGGTTTCGGCTATCAGACGGTGATCAATAACACCCTGCGCCGCGCCCTGCTCGATAACGCGAATGCGCCGGCTGAACCGGAGCGAAGCGGCAAATTTATTCCAGGCATCACCGCCGCCGACCTCAAAAGCCTCGAAAAGAAATTGTCGGCAGCGGTCGGCGAAATCCGTCGAGTGTTGGAGCCCGACGCCAAGCCTTAAGCGTCAGGCGACGCTGATAAAACGTTCGAGCGACTGGCGCACCGCTGGAAGGTTCGGCACGCGAAGCCCGAACTCGCGCTCCAGCACTTCAATCAGTGCCTGGACACTCGTCAGCTCACGACGCTCGCTTTCGGCACCGATCCGGTGGATCGCGAAGCTGCCGTTGTTCAGCGTCCGCCGCCAGCCGTCGCCGGTGCGTGCGACCATCAGGCGTTTGGCGAACGGCGAGTCAGGATGGGTCGAGACGTACCAGTTGCCGATGGCGTAATCGATGTCTTCCTGCCGTTGCAGATCGAACAGGTACATCGACCGCCATTCACCGGCCACGTTGGCGCGCAGCATGTAGCCGTCGGCCTGCTTCTCGATGCGATAAGGTTCGTGTGGTGTCGCTTGCTCGGCCTCGGTATCCAGAAGCAACGGCGCGGTAGGCACCATGCCACCGAAACCGACGTCGGTGATGTAGCGCACGCCGTCGATCATCACCAGACTCAAGCGATGAGTGCGAGCGGTCCAGGTGCCTTCAGGCTGGGCCATGACCACGCGCCCGCTGATGCCGCGTGCATCGAAACCGAGTTCCTGCAACAGCGCCAGAAACAGGCTGTTGAGTTCGTAGCAGTAACCGCCGCGACCGTCATACAGGACTTTCTGCTCCACCGATGGCAGATCGATCGGCACCGGCTGACCAGTGATCGTCGAAAGATTTTCGAAGGGAAACACGCCCGTGTGGCGCAACTGCAATTGACGCAAGGTTTCAAGTGTTGGCGCCGGGGGAGTTTCGAATCCCAGACGTTGCAGGTACAAGCTTGAATTGGTCAAGCGTGGTTCGCTCATTGCTCAGTCCCTTCGCATGTGACTGCGGATCGCTCCGCCAATGGCCGACATGTATACGGGATCAGGCATTGCTGCCGACAATTGATTTCGCCAATCAGCCCTATCGCCGCTTGCGCGAACCGATGCGAATCCAGGTCGGCGCATGGTCACTGGCATGCGGTTCGTTGCGCACCCAGGCGTCTACTCCGGCCCCGTGCAAATAAGGGCTCAATGCCGGATTGAGCAGTAAATGGTCGATGCGCAGTCCGGAATTTTTCTGCCAGTGCTGGCGGAAATAATCCCAGAAGGTGTAGAGCCGATCTTCGGGATACAGATGCCGTAACGAGTCGGTCCAGCCTTGATCGAGCAAGCGCTGATAACACTCGCGGCTCTCCGGTTGCAGCAACGCATCCTTGAGCCATGAGCGAGTGTTGTAGATGTCCATGTCGGTGGGCACCACGTTGTAATCGCCAGCCAGCACCACCGGGTGATCGCTGCTTTGCAAGTCCTTGGCGTAGGCGATCAAGCGTTCGAACCACGCCAATTTGTAATCGAACTTCGGCCCCGGTTGCGGGTTGCCATTGGGCAGGTAAAGGCAACCGACCAGCACGCCGTGCACCGCCGCTTCCAGATAACGGCTTTGGCTGTCGTTGGGATCACCCGGCAAACCGCGTCGACTCTCCAGCGGTTGCGCATCCCGCGCCAGGATCGCTACCCCGTTCCAAGACGGCTGCCCCTGCCAGATCGCACCGTAACCGGCGGCTTCCAGCTCAGCGGCGGGAAAGGCGCTGTCCACCGACTTCAACTCTTGCAGGCAAGCGATGTCCGGTTGCTCGCGCTTGAGCCATTCCAGCAGGTTCGGCAAGCGTGCGCGCAGACCGTTGACGTTGAAGGTGGCGATCCGCAGGTTTTTCATCGGCTGACGCTCCTGTCGGTGGGTGTGAAAATTCTGACCTGTAGCCGCTGTGGTGGTTGCATTGGATCAACTCGCTGCGGCGTAATAGTCGCTCGCCATTTGCCCGTACTGCCGAGAATCTCAGTCCATGCACACCACGCTCGAAGGCCAGGGCATTATTCTGCGCCCGCTTGAATATTCCGACGCCGACGCCCTGCTTCACGCTGCCGCCGATGGCGAATTGTGGAACCTCACCGTCACCGTCGTGCCTTCTGCAAACACCATCGACAGCTATCTGAAAAAAGCTCTGGATGGCCGCGAGGCCGGCACGGTGACGCCGTTTGTCATTGTGTTGCAGGATAGCGGCGAAGTGATCGGTTCGACCCGTTTCTGGAAGATCGACCCGCTTAACCGCAAGCTGGAAATCGGCAGCAGCTGGATTTCGACACGCTGGCAGAAAACCTTCGTCAACACCGCCGCCAAATACCTGATGCTGCGCCACGCCTTCGAAGTGCTCGATTGCGTGCGGGTGCAGTTCACCACTGACGAAAACAATCAGAAATCACGCCATGCAATCCTGCGCCTCGGCGCGCAACAGGAAGGCATTGTCCGTCACGAGCGGATCATGCCGGATGGACGCAAGCGCAACTCGGTGCGGTTCAGCATCATCGATGATGAGTGGCCGCAGGTTCGCGAGGGACTGGAGCAGAAACTGGCGGCGTTCGACGCACGCTAGACCGACCGTTTGTCAGCCGACCGGCACCAAGCTTTGTGGGGGTCAGACAAATGTCAGGTAACCAGCCCTTTCTGGAGACTTACCATGACATCTCGTAAATTGACTTCGCTCTTGCTTGCCGGCCTGCTGGCGACAGCCTCGGTCGGCGCTTTTGCTGCCAATGACAGCACTGATGCAACGGGCACCAAATCCGGCGCAACCAGCGGCTCGACCATGCCACCGGACAGCACCCCCGGCGCGCCGAAGGGCGGCGACAGCTCCGATGGCGCGGGCTCGGGAACTGGCACTAACGGCGGCAGCATGGGATCTGGCTCGGGGGCCGGCGGTGGCACCGGTTCGGCAGGTGGTGGAACTGGCGGCGCGGGGGGTGGCACTGGCAGCTGAACGAACAAGAGCAGGTCATGGTGATAGCTGTGGCCTGCGGCCAACCTCATGCGTCGGATCAGCCACTATCTAGGGCGACTGATCTGACGCTTTCGCGGGCAAGCCCGCTCCCACAGTGTCCGTGGTGTGAGCGAAAGTTTTACCAACACCCTGAAAACCTGTGGGAGCGGGCTTGCCCGCGAAGGCGTCAGCACATTCAACAACTATGTCGCCTGATCAACGATCCGAACGCATCAGCTCGGCAAAACCACCGTCCATCGACAGCACTGCAGCGCGATTGCGCCCAGCATTTTTGGCTTGATACAACGCAGCATCAGCGCGCTGGATAAACACTTCCAGACTGTCATTACCGCTCGGAATGAACGAATAGCAACCCAGGCTCACCGTCAGATACCCGGTCGGTGAACCACTGTGAGTGATGTGCTTGTCCATGACGCTGCGGCGAATCTGCCCGGCAATCGCCAGCGCGCCATTGATGTCGGTATCCGGCAACAACACCGCAAACTCCTCGCCACCATAACGCACCGCCAGATCTGCCTTGCGTTGACAGCAACCCTTCACCACTTGCGCGACCTGGGTCAGGCAATGATCGCCCGCCACATGTCCGTACGCATCGTTGTAACGCTTGAAGAAATCGATATCGAGCATGATCAGGCTCACCGGGCTCGACTGCCGTGCACCACGGGCAAACTCGACTTCCAGCGAACGCTCGAACAGCCGCCGATTGGCCAGCCCGGTCAGGCTGTCGTGAGTCGCGATCTGCTCCAGCGCCAGTTGGGCCTTGCGCAGGTTTTTCTCGATCCGCTCACCATCCCGCACCTGATGAATGAACACCCAGCCGAACAAACCGACACCGAGAATCACCAAGGCAATAATCACGCTGGACTGAAATGCGCGCTCGTACCACCCCTTGAGAATCGTGTCCCGCGATGACGCAGCCGCGACCACCAAAGGGTATGAACCCAATTGCCGATAACCGTAAAGCCGCACAATGCCATCGACCACCGAGGTGATCATCGCGGTGCCGGAAGTCGCTTGGGGCAGCAGCTCCCGATAAATCTTGCCTTGCGCCAGCGACGAGCCGATCAACGCTTCATCGAACGGCCGACGGGCCAGCAGCGTGCCGTCGGTCAAGCCGAGGAACATGATGCCGTTGTCATCGAGGCTGAAGCTTTTGAAGAACTGATCGAAGTACGACATCTTGATCCCGGCCATCAACACGCCCTGGAAGTTGCCGAGGCGATCGTTGATGCGTTTCGAGATGGGAATGATCCACTCGCCGTTCTCGCGGCTGCGGATCGCCGGGCCGATGTGCGCCACGGTCGAGACGTTCTGCTGATGGAACTTGAAATACTCGCGGTCGGCCACGCCATTGCCACGCGGCAGATCAGTGAATGACGTGATTACCCACTGGCCCTGCTGATCAAACAGGAACATCCCGTGCAACTGCTCCAATTGCTGCACACGACGGGCGAAGGTCTGCTGCAAGCGAGGCTTCTGCCCGGCGCCATAACCATCGTCCTGAATCCAGTCAACCAGGCTGGTCAGCACCAGATCGGCGGCGAGAAACGTGTCCTCCGCCTGCTGCCCCATCGCCCGGGTCAGGTTGGCGGAAGCCATTTGCGCAGTGGCCAGATCCTGGCGTCGCGACTGCTCCAGTTGCAGATACAACAATCCGAACAGGCACAAACATACCGCAACGATAAACAGCGCTGCCGCTTTACGCAGTGGCAGGCGTTTTAGCGTGCCGGGGGCCTGATGCGGATCGTGCGTGGGGATAGGCAAAAACATGTCCTGGGCAGGTGCGTCCGGGGTCGCAGCCCCAAGTCCTTACTTTTCGTGAGCGTAGCCCACCGGGGTGTTCACGGCAAACCAGCGCCGATGGCACATCCCAACCCAGTTGATATCGGCGCGCACCGGATTTGGATAACGGTGGCGCAGTGATTTATTTTCACTCAGAAAAACTGTGGCGAGGGAGCTTGCTCCCGCTGGACTGCGCAGCAGGCCTTTCTTTTTGAAAGAAGGGCCGCTTCGCGCCCCAGCGAGAGCAAGCTCCCTCGCCACAGGTCACGCACTTAAGTGGATCAACGCGACGGTGGAACCCGGATATCCCCTGCCCGGCATTGGGTTTTCACGCCTTTGCCGCACGCGCCAAACTGCAGATCCTTGCCCATGCACACGCGCACTTCCGACAGTTCCGGGCCGCTGCAGATCACCGCGATGCCGTCTGCTGGAATCCCCGGGTTGCTTTTTCGAAACAGGTCGGCGATTTCCTGTGCTTCAAAGTAATACGAGGTGCTGAACGGTTGCAGTTCCTCAGGGATGTTTACTGCTGCGACGGCTTTGTCGGCGGCGTCCAGATAGCCCATCGCGCCGAGGCCGCTGCACGTGCCGTGCTTGGACCATTCGTGATCGAGCAGTTTCTTGGTCGGGAACAGCGTCAGGCCTTTGCTGGTTTCAGCAGCCGACAGCGTGGTCAACGGCGGGCAGGATTCCGGCCAGCCGCCGTTGGCGTATTGCGGCCACAAGCCGTGCAGCACGAAGCCGTAGCCCTTGCCGGAGCACTGGGTATCGTCCTTGTGCGTCAGACAGAAGGTCGGCGACCACGACAGCGTCAGCAGGTAGTAATCAAACACCCCCGGCACGGCATCCGCTTGCACCTTGCTGGCATTCGACTGACGCGCCGAACTCATACCGATGCTGCCGACCGTCAGCGCAATCAGCGCCATAATTGTAAAAAGTTTTTTCATCCTTCCCGCTCCTTGGGACGCCTGCGTCCGTGGTTTTGGTTCCTGACCAGACTTGGCCAGCGCTGATTTGGACACGCTTTTGTTGCAGGCGCATGACGTAAGGCAAAGCGTACCGTGTTGAAAGGTCTACGATTAATAGGCAGACATCAACAAAGGAATCCGAAATGAGTAAAGCAGACGAACTCGCCGCGAAGCTCAAGCAAACCCGGCAAACCCACGCGGACGAAATCACCTGCGCCGAGCTTGAGATCGACTGCTGGCCCGCACAAGTCTACGACCTGTACCACCGCATCGAAGCCTGGCTGCAACCGGTGACCGAAGTCGGACTGAAGATTCGGCGAAATCCTACGCATGTTTGCGAGTTCTCCCCCGACGGTGAAAGCCATAACTACGCCATCGATCAACTGGTCATCGAAGCCAATCAGCACAGCCTGACTTTCGATCCCATTGCGCGATTCACCGAAGACGGTGCCGGACGCGTGCAGATCAACTTACCGGGCAAGGACACTTCGCTGCTACGTACGGTCGATGAGCATGGCGAAAGCCATTGGTGGTTACAGTCGATCGAACCCGGACCACAACTGGATGCCATTGCGCTGACAGAAAACAATCTGTTGCTGTTGATAGAAGAAGGCCTCGGTCTGCAATAAGGATTACTGCCGTCGCACCGAGCAATAATCGATGATCACCTGCGACACGGCGGCGATCATCTGCGGGTCGGCATGGGTGGCGGTATACAAACGAAACTGCACATCCGGCAAGGCTGGCAAGCCCTGCTCCGCCCCCAGTGCTGCCAGCCCCTGACCGAGCTGACTGGCGGCCATCGGCGCCACGGCAAATCCGGCCAATGCGGCGGCGCGCAACCCGGCGGTACTGCTGCAAAGCATGGCTGTGCGCTGGGTAATTCCGGCCTGGGCCAAGCGAGTCAATGCAGCCTCGCGATACGGACAAGGCTCGGGGAACAGCGCCAGCGGTAACGGCGTCGGCAATTGCATCAGCGGTTGCGCCGACCACGCCCACACTAGCGGTTCCTGCCATAACAACAGCCCCGGCTCGCGGGACTCGCACATTGAGCCGATCACCAGTTCCAGATCGCCCTGCTTCATCTGGTTCAGCAGCGTCCCGGGAATGTTCACCTGTACATCGAGTTCCATCCCCGGATGCAACGCGGCGCACTCCTGCAAGGCGCGTAACAGCCGCGCCTCGACAAAATCCTCAGAGACACCGATGCGCACCCGCCCCTGAAACGGTGTCCTCGTGAGCTGCGCCCAGGCATCGCGGTGCAACGCCAGAATCGTCCGCGCATAAGCGATCAGGCGCTCGCCATCCGGCGTGAGCTGCTGCGAACGCGTGGTGCGCTTGAGCAGTGGTTTGCCGATCTGTTCTTCGAGGCGCCGCAGATGGCCGCTGACCGCTGATTGCGTCAGGTGCAGTTTTTCCGCGGCGCGGCTGAAGCCGTCCTCGTCGACCACGGTGACAAAGGTCTTGAGTAGCAGAGCATCAAACATAGTTAGTTATGTGATCAATGGCCGGTTTATTTACGATTTATAGTGAGAAGCGAGCTATGTTGCAATGCCCGGCATTCCCAACCGAACGCCGAGAACTCTGACATGACCACCCTTCTGCACATCGAATGCTCGCCACGCAAACAGCGCTCCGCCTCACTGGAAGTCGCGCGCAGCTTCATCGAGCGCTATCAACAGAACCACCCGCAAACGCAGGTCGAAACGCTGGACCTGTGGAATATGTCGCTCGCCGATCTCGACGAAGAAGCGATGAACGCAAAATACGCCGTGCTCGCCGGCACGCCCCTGACCGCGACGCAACAAACGGCCTGGGGCCAGCTCAAAGCCCTCGCCGCCCCGCTGTATCGCGCCGATGTGCTGGTGCTATCGGTGCCGCTGTGGAATTTCAGCATCCCGTACAAACTCAAGCACTTCATCGATCTGGTGTCGCATCAGGACATCCTGTTCAGCTTCGATCCGCAAAGCGGGCTGCAAGGTTTGCTGGTCGGTAAAACCGCCGTGGTCGCCTACGCCCGCGGGCTGGATTATTCCGCGCAGTCGAGCACACCGGCCGAACGCTTCGACTTTCAAAAACCGTTCGTGGAAGCCTGGCTGAACTTCATCGGCGTCCAGGATGTGCACGCGCTGTTGGTTGAGAAAACCATTCTGGGCAATGAAGTGGATCGCGATTCACGGTGGGCAGCTTCGCTTCAGGCACAGCATCTGGCGGACAGCCTCACGCGCTGAAACTGTCAAAACTGTAATCCGCCCCTCAGCCAACTGAAAGCTGCCGGCCATTAGCCTCCCCGTCATGGATCAAACGGGGACTTTCAGCGCATGCACTTCAACACTTCAAGACGCACCTTCGTCAAAGGGCTGGCCGCTGGCGGCTTGCTCGGTGGCCTCGGGCTGTGGCGGGCGCCGGTCTGGGCGCTCGATGCGGCGGGCCAGTTGAATGAGCTCAACGGCACACAGTTCGAGTTGTTCATCGGCGAAACCCCGGTCAACTTCACCGGCCAGCCCCGCACCGCGCTGACCATCAACGGCGGCGTCCCCGGCCCTTTGCTGCGCTGGCGCGAGGGCGACACCGTGACGCTGCGGGTGCGCAATCGACTGAAGGACAGCACGTCGATTCACTGGCACGGCATTTTGCTGCCGGCGAACATGGACGGCGTGCCCGGCCTGAGCTTTCACGGCATCGAGCCGGGCGGCGTCTACGTCTATAAATTCAAGGTGCGGCAGAACGGCACCTACTGGTATCACAGCCATTCCGGGTTGCAGGAGCAGGCCGGCGTCTACGGCCCGCTAGTGATTGATGCCAAAGACCCGGAGCCGTTCCACTACGACCGCGACTATGTGGTGATGCTCAGCGACTGGAGCGATGAGGACCCGACCAGTCTGATGAAGACTCTGAAAAAACAGTCGGATTACTACAACTACCACAAGCGTACCGTCGGCGACTTCATCCATGACGTCGGCGAAAAAGGCTGGGGCGCCACCGTCGCCGACCGCACGATGTGGGCGGAAATGAAGATGAACCCCACCGACATCGCCGACGTCAGTGGCGCCACTTACACCTTCCTGATGAACGGCCACGCCCCCGATAGCAACTGGACCGGCCTGTTCCGTCCCGGCGAAAAACTGCGTCTGCGGCTGATCAACGGCTCGGCCATGACCTATTTCGACATACGCATTCCGGGTTTGAAAATGACCGTGGTCGCGTCTGACGGCTTGCACGTCAAACCGGTGACCGTTGATGAATTGCGGATTGCCGTGGCCGAAACCTATGACGTGATCGTCGAGCCCGACGCCGAGGCTTACACCCTGTTCGCCCAAGCCATGGATCGCACCGGGTACGCTCGTGGCACCCTCGCCACCCGCGCCGGACTGGCAGCGCGGTTGCCGCCACTGGACCCGCGCCCGTTAGTGACCATGGACGACATGGGCATGGGCGGCATGGATCACGCATCGATGGACATGAGCGCCATGGACCACTCCACCATGGGCCCGATGCAGTCGCACCCCGCCAGCGAAACCGACAACCCGCTGGTGGACATGCAAGCCATGAGCACCGCGCCGAAACTCGACGACCCCGGCCTCGGCCTGCGCAACAACGGTCGCCGCGTGCTGACTTACGCCGACTTGCGCAGCACCTTCGAAGACCCGGACGGCCGCGACCCGAGCCGCACCATCGAACTGCACCTGACCGGCCACATGGAGAAATTCGCCTGGTCGTTCAACGGCATCAAATTCTCCGACGCCGAGCCCCTTCGCCTCAAGTACGGTGAGCGGATTCGTCTGGTGCTGGTCAACGACACGATGATGACCCACCCCATTCACCTGCACGGCATGTGGAGCGATCTGGAAGATGAAAACGGTGACTTTCAGGTGCGCAAACACACCATCGACATGCCCCCGGGCACCCGCCGCAGTTACCGGGTAACCGCCGACGCGCTCGGTCGCTGGGCCTATCACTGCCATCTCCTCTACCACATGGAAATGGGCATGTTTCGCGAAGTGCGGGTGGAAGAATGATCATGACTCGAAACTCAGCGTTTTCCCTGCTGCTGATCGGCAGCTCTGCGCTTGCCGCCAATGACATGCAAGGCATGGATCACAGCCAGATGCCCGGCATGGATCACTCGGCGATGCAAAGCATGGACGACGGCATGATGCAGCCCGCCGCACCGACCGAAAGCCGCACGCCGATCCCGCCGCTGACCGACGCCGACCGCGCAGCCGTGTTCACCAGCCCCGGTGGACATCAGGTGCACGACAGTGCCATCAACACCTACTTTCTCGCTGACAAACTCGAATGGCAGGACGCCGACGATGGCGGCGCTCTGGCCTGGGATTTGTCCGGCTGGATCGGCGGTGACATCGATCGTCTGTGGCTGCGCTCCGAAGGCGAACGCAGCAACGGCAAGACCGAACACGCAGAAGTTCAGGCGTTGTGGGGCCACGCGATTTCGCCGTGGTGGGATGTGGTCAGCGGCGTGCGTCAGGACTTCAAACCCGGCGCGCCACAAACCTGGGCCGCGTTCGGTTTGCAGGGCATGGCGCTGTACAACTTCGAGACCCAAGCCACGGCGTTTATCGGTGAAGCAGGCCAGAGCGCCGTGCGGCTGGAAGGCGACTACGACATTCTGCTGACCAATCGGCTGATCCTGCAGCCGACCGCCGAACTCAACGTCTACGGCAAAAACGACCCGCAACGCGGCATCGGTTCGGGTCTCTCGAACACCGAGGCCGGCCTGCGCCTGCGTTATGAAATCCGCCGCGAATTCGCGCCCTACATCGGCGTGACGTGGAACCGAAGCTACGGCAACACCGCCGACTACGCCCGTGAAGAAGGCGAGGATCGCAGCGAAACGCGCCTGGTCCTCGGCGTGCGTTTGTGGTTCTGAATCCCCATCAAAAAACAACACAGAGGTCTTGCATGCGCACGTTGAAAATCACCCTCGTCCTCGCCAGCGGATTGCTCCTGAGCACGCTCGCCCAAGCCCATCCAAAACTGC
This sequence comes from Pseudomonas sp. NPDC087346, assembly GCF_044744235.1. Taxonomy (NCBI): domain Bacteria; kingdom Pseudomonadati; phylum Pseudomonadota; class Gammaproteobacteria; order Pseudomonadales; family Pseudomonadaceae; genus Pseudomonas; species Pseudomonas sp. NPDC087346. The sequence goes on along the minus strand of NZ_JBIUXX010000016.1, from coordinate 34,697 downwards.
TGTCATCGACCCCGGCCGAAGGCGCGGACGGTGCCGCACCAGAGAAAATCGAGCTGCACTTTTCCGAGAACCTGACGACCCAGTTTTCCGGGGCCAAACTGGTGATGACCGAGATGCCCGGCATGGCGCACTCGCCGATGCCGATGAAAGCCAAAGTCAGCGCCGGCAGCGATCCCAAATCCATGCTCATCACCCCACTCGCGCCACTGCCCGCCGGCACTTACAAAGTCGAATGGCGCGCGGTGTCTGCAGACACTCATCCGATCACCGGCAACGTCACGTTCAAAGTGAAATAAGCGATGGGCGAACTGATCAACATCATCCTGCGTCTGGCGTTGTATGTGGATTTGCTGCTGTTGTTCGGGGTGGCGTTGTTCGGGGTTTACAGCTTTGAACGAGGTCTTCGGTTCAAGCCGATGTTGCGCGGGATGGCGTTGATCGGTGCGCTGCTGTCGGTGGCTGGATTGCTGTTGATGACCAGCGCCATGAGCGGAGAAACCGAGTTCACCGCGCTGTGGCCGCATCTGCAAATGATGCTGTTTGAGACGGATGTCGGACTGGCGTGGACAGTGCGGATTTTGGCGTTGATCGTTGTGATGATCCGGCCAGGATTGTGGATCGCGTCAAGTGCCAGCGCAGTCGCCCTCGCCTCGCTGGCCTGGAACGGTCACGGCGCAATGGACGAAGGTGTCTTGCACTTTCTCAGCGACATTTTGCACTTGCTCGTGGCGGGCGCGTGGCTGGGCGCCATGCTCGCACTGGTGTTGATGGCGCGAGGGCTGGTTGATGAAACGCGTATTCGTCTGCTCGCTGATGCGGTCAAACGCTTCGAATGGGTGGGTGCTTTTATCGTAGTAATCCTGACCGTGAGCGGCGTAGTGAATTACCTGTTCATCGTCGGCCCAAGGCTGGATGACGTATTGCTCGGCACCTACGGAATACTGCTGGCGATCAAGGTTTTTCTGTTTGCCGGGATGCTGGTGTTGGCCGCGTTGAATCGCTTTCACCTTGGGCCGTCATTGCAGCAATCGTTGCGCGATGGACAGCATGCCGTCGCGGCGAACGCTCTACGCCGAAGCGTTCTGGCGGAGCTGGCGATTGCACTGCTGATCATCGCTTTGGTGGCGTGGCTAGGCACGTTGAGCCCGGACGCGGGATGACAGCCGGGAAAAGCTTTCACTACACTGGGCCCACCTTCCCTTTCGATAAGCCCGATCTCAATGACAATTCAAAAAAGCACATTGATCTTCTGCGGCCTGCTGACATTGGCCAGCGCTGCACAGGCGCAAGAAGCGCCATCCCATCTCGATAGCATCCAGCAACAAGGCCAGCTTCGCGTTTGCACCACCGGTGACTACAAGCCCTACACCTTCAAACGCACCGACGGCGATTTCGAAGGCATCGACATCGAGATGGCGCGCTCGCTGGCCGACAGCCTCGGGGTCAAAGTCGAATGGGTGCAGACCACCTGGAAAACCCTGATGCCGGACATGCAGGCCGGCAAATGTGACATCGGCATGGGCGGGATCTCGGTGACGCTGGAGCGGCAGAAAAAGGCCTACTTCAGCAACACCCTCGACGTCGACGGCAAGATCCCGCTGGCGCGCTGCGCCGAGCAGAGCAAGTACCAGACTGTCGAGCAGATCAACCAGCCGAATGTGCGACTGGTCGAACCGGCCGGTGGCACCAACGAAGCCTTCGTCCACGCCTACCTGCCCAAGGCGCAACTGGCCCTGCACGACAACGTGACGATCTTTCAGGAACTGCTCGACGGCAAGGCCGACGTGATGATCACCGACGCCTCGGAAGCGCGCTATCAACAGAAACTCAAACCCGGTTTGTGCGCGGTCAATCCGGAGCAGTTCATGCAGTACGGCGAGAAGGCTTACCTACTGCCGCGTGATGACATCAGCTGGAAAATGTACGTCGATCAGTGGCTGCATTTGAGCAAGGTCACTGGCAAGTATCAGAAAGTCATTGGCGAATGGCTGGCGGTGCCCCAATAACCATTATTAACCCAGTGGCGAGGGAGCTTGCTCCCGCTGGACTGCGCAGCAGGCCCCAGCTGTTGAAGTTAAAGGCAGGGGCCGCTTCGCGACCCAGCGGGAGCAAGCTCCCTCGCCACAGGTTATTTGTTCTTCAGCCATTCAATATCAGTCGTCATGCAACATCCCGGAACTGTACTGATTAAGGCTGCTACCAATACTGTTGCCACCGAACTTAAGCGTATTGGCATTGCTACGCCCTTCCGGCGACTGGCAATCCGAGGAAAAACAACTGGTGGTGGTCAAACCACCGGAGCCCGAACAGGCGCTCAATACCGATACAGCTGCAGCGATCAACAGCACTTTTACGACATTGGCGCTCATGGCACGGCTCCCCTTGGATGAAACACGACGATCTTGTGTCAACATCCTAGGCCTGCGCCGCACACCGCAACATGAAACTTTCGCGCTCGACAGCGCGGGTTCAGGTCGGCCAGTCGTTACTCGTTCATATCCTTGATCAGATAGCTACCGGCAATCTGCGAAACGCCAGTCAACGCCGTACGCAGCAACTCCGGCTCGGTGCGATAACGCAACGGCTCGTAACCATAGGTGTTGGCACCATTGAACGGGGTGATTGGCTCGTTACGCTGCCAGATCAACTCGCCGCCGCGCTTCATGGCAGCGTTTACAGCAATCGTCGGATACACCACGCTGCTGAAACCTTGTGTCAGAGAAAACCCCCAACTGATAACGGTCAACTTGATCTCGGCATCGGCCGGCTCGTTTTCAGCAACGATCTTGAAACGACCACTGGCAGCCAGTTGATCCTCGAAACTCTTTTTGACCAACTTGCCCAGGTCGATATCAGCGCTTTCCATGTTGTACAGAATCGCCTCAACCGTAGACATCGACGCCAGATCCCCTGCCTTCAAACCGGCCGCAAACCCGGCGCCGCCCAGCGCTGCTGTACCCACCTTCCCCGCACCAGCCGCCAGTCCGACGCCGGTACCAAGACCGGCGCCTACCGCCGCGCCCCATGCTTGTTCACGACCCATGTAAGTCATTTCCTTGGTACTCCACGTTACCGGGAGGACCTTCACCGTGTGGATTTGCGTACGGTATTCGGGTTTGAACTTCTGGTTGGCGCAGCCTGCGAGGAACAGAACAGCGAACATAACGACGACTAGTTTTTTCATGAGCAACTCAAGATGCAAAAAAGGTATGCGTAAGTTGTCGTCACTGTGAGGAAATTCTGAAGAAAAACTCCCCGTGCATGGCAGCGGCCGGAGCATCTGCCAAGCAAGGGTTTGCGCTTAAGTTTTAAGTTCGACGTTATCCAGTGCCTGATTCACGGCCAACTCTCCCAACATCACGACTTGCGCGATGCCTTGCAATGTCTTGCGGTGCGAGACGTCCAGCAACGCCGCAAAATCACTGAGCATGACGGTGGCCGATCCCAGGGATTCACTGGCATTGGCGAGCAGGGCTTCGGTGTCGCATTTCGGGTTGGCGAGGAACATCGGTTCGGGGACGTTGGTGCTGGCCATAATTGAGCTGGCCGGGGCGAGATAGTGGTCGAGGGCGCGTTCGGCGGCTTCGTGGAGTTTTTTCGAATCGATGGATTCGTAGGGGGATGTGGGGTCTGTTTCTGGGGGATTGGGTGTTGGTTTGAACATGGTGTAACTCCTGACGGATGAACGAAAAGGAGCCATCACTCTCGCTACCAAACGAAGGGTGGAGGCCATACGCAGGTTGGTAGACCGGTCGTCAGGAACCCCGGCGCATCCGAAGATGCCCCGCGCATGACCACCATAAAACAGGGGCGAGAAAAGCCACTGCAAGACAGTAGTCTTGTGCTTCTGACGGAAACGGGCTACCAAACCCGATCACTGTTTTTCAGTGACCAGAGAACAATAAAACCCGCGCCCTAGACGCACAAGCCGGCGGATTCTGTCTTACGTGTAGGGGGTGGCGCAAGCCGTTGTAGGCAAGAGATGGCAACGACAGGCTTCATTTAAACGACAGCAAGTTTCACCGTTTAAAACTCACAATCCGCCTTTAACCGAACCTGCAAAACCTGCACAATCGCCGACTTTTTGCGACAAGAAGTCCCCATGCAACGGATTGTAATTCTCGGCAATGCCGGCAGCGGCAAATCCACACTCGCCCGCCAACTCGGCAAACGCCTGAACCTGCCCGTCGTACACCTCGACACGCTGTTCTGGGAACCCGGCTGGATCGAACCTGACGCTGAACAATTCCGCGCCCGAGTCCGCGACGCCGTCAGCCCGGACACCTGGATCTGCGAAGGCAACTACGCCCGCCGCACCTTCGACCTGCGCCTCCCCCGCGCCGACCTCATCATCTGGCTCGACACCCCACGCCTCACCTGCCTTACCCGCGTGATCAAACGCAGCGTAATGAACCGCCCTCGGCCTGATCTTGCAGCTGGGTGCTCAGAGAAGCTGGATCGGGAGTTTTTGACGTTTTTGAAGTTTGTCTGGACGTTTGATCGGGATTATCGGCCGGGGATTGAGGCGGTGCGGTTGGCTGTGGGGGCGCAGGTCCCGGTGGTGCGGTTGCGAGGGAGTGAGCAGATTGGTGCGTTTCTCGATGGTTTTTCCGTAGCGATGCAGACCTGCGTTGAAAAAGCCCCGCAATAACGGGGCTCAATACACAAAAAGAGCCGATTCTAGAACGATTCGACTGGCTTCTTGGCTTGTTCAATCAGCTTGTTTTCATCAAGTTTCGGAAACGAGAACTTGATCATGATGGTTAAATCTTCACCTTCGCCACTGACAATCAAATCTGCACCCCGGACGTTTGCTGGCGCGGCCTTCATCAAAGCAGGAACACTGGTTGCGCCCTTTATCGATGCAGCCCCTTCAACAAAGGAGTAGGTCAAATCGTTGGCGTTTAAAGCAACACTTTCATAGTTCGTGAGTTTGGCGGTGTATTCGTCCCTGCTTTTTGATTTGGCTGCGAGGTCGATGAGATCCAGAATGGATTTCCCATCAGTCAACGCAACAAGACCAAAACTCTTGGCAAGAGCACCGATCGCACGACCGAACAGGTCACGATCATAAGGGGCGAATAGCGTCACCATCATCAACTTGTCACCGCTGAAAACCAGGCCGGCGGTAAACTTCTGATCAATAAAATCTACGTCATCAATACACCTGGCGGTCGCGCCTACATCCGCCGAGCAGTCATAGAAACCACCGGCTTCGGTGTAGCTCGCAATGGGGGTGTCGTACGCGTAACTCTTGAACAGATTGTCGGCTGCCGCGGCGTTCTGCATACCGACAACGATGCCTGCCAAGGACAGAGCTAAGGCGTGTAATTTCTTCGACATGGATTCCGTTCCTGGATGGGTATGGACATTGATAGCCACATGCCATCAACCATCAACCATCAACCATCAACAGGATTTGTCTTCCTCCAATCCCACAAGGTGACTTGCTCCAGCGCGGGTGCCGCAAACTCAGACCGGAAAAGACTTAACGTTTTGCCCAAGAGCAGTTGATCCCCTGCATCAAGACTGAAGCAGCCCTCCTTTGACCAATCCTGATAAACTGCCCACCTCTCCAGCCCCACCCAATTCAGAACCGCCAAGGTCCCCTATCACCGCCACACCCGCCCCACTATCCCGCCGCTTCTCCGTGGCCCCCCAATGATGGATCGGACGCGGATTTCAACCAAAATCGGAGACACGTTCAGGGTGGTGGGCGATGGATCAAAACGCCGACTATATTAAGCAAGGTCTCTCCAAGCTTTGGAGAAAATATCTCCGAATCTCATATGCAGTACGTATTGATTTGGTTCTTCACCGTATATCCCACTATAAGAATATGCGACGCTCCATTGAGAGAAAAATATCGCGATGGATTTATGGGGCAATTAAAATCCGGTAATCGGCCATAGTAAGAGTCTATTCAAACGAATAGCACACAACAATCAGTTTGGAAAGCCTTGAAGCTTCAGAAGCACATACCAACTCTGTGGCGAACTTAAGTATTAGCTGTTTTCTGACTTTGGCCTAACAACCTACCAACAGCCAAAACTATCGTCGTACCGACCATCCCCCCAACATAACATGACCATCCAGGAAGCGATGGCAGAGATGAGTCGCTCACCGCCATCCCTCCGGCAATCCATCCAAGCAGTGCAGCACCAAAAGTAATCACTAGGGGATATTTTTCTATAAGATAAAGAACGGCCTTACTCCCCCAGATTATAACTGGAATACTGATCACAACACCAATCACTACTAGCGTGACATTTCCTTTAGATGCTCCAGCCACTGCAACAACATTATCCATGCTCATGACAACATCCGCCACTATAATGGTCCTGATCGCCGACCACAAATTTTGGGTCGAACTGGAACCTTCACTCACCTGTTCATCACCGCCTATTAAAAGTTTTATCGCGATCCATCCGAGCAATAAAGCACCAACCAGCTTGAGAAATGGCAATTCCAACAAATGCAGGGCAAACACAATCAATAGGACACGTAAGACAATCGCCCCTAACGCTCCAATAATGATCGCTCGATTGCGCTGTATTGATGAAAGCTTGCGACACGCCATCGCAATTACAATTGCGTTATCTCCACCGAGCAATATATCGATAACCACTATTTGTGCTAAAGCGAACCAAAAACCGGGAAAACTGAAAAGTTCGACCACAGCAACCACTCCACAACAGCGATAAGAATTTCAGCAACCGAATGTAATTTTTTACCTAAAAACACAATAGAACACGCAACCCAAGATAAACTAATCTGCTTAATAGCAAAGTCAAGGAAACGTTGCCGCGCAAGCTCCATAGATAGTTCTCTACCTAGGGAGCCGTAATTTAAAAAATCGGAATTGTATAGGCGAAATAAAGCCGATTCTCATCAGTATCACGCGCAAAACTGGACTCGAGATGAGCATTCTGCCACTTAATACTTAGATTTTTTAGGGGCCCTGTTTGGAAAACGTATGACAAAGATGAATCGCGCTCCCATTCATTTTGCTCACCGCGAAGCCGGTTCACCCTCGCCTGATCCCCTCGAAAATAACTTGTAGAAACCATCAACCCAGGAAGCCCCCACGACGAGAAATCGTAGTCGTAGCGGAGATGCATAGTACGTTCTTTGGTCTGAGAAAAATTGCTCGACTGAATTTCAGAAAAGAGATACGAGTTCGCACCATCTAAATAAGCCAACGGGGTGTCACCAGTTAACTTTTGAAGTCCGCCACTGAAAGTATGCCCCCCTACAATATAAGCAATCCTAGTGCTAAGGGCTTGGTTATCTACCTTTCCAGCCCTCGCCCCCCCAGACTCAGCAGCATTGAAGTATCTGGCCTCAGCTTGCACTTTACCGTCACCCAAAGGAAAGCCATATTTCAATCCAAAAAATTGCTGCTTCATAATATTATCAAGGTCACTATAATAGTACGTACCTAAAAGCTGCGGAGTAAAACTATAGTCACCACCGACAACATAGTAACGATCACTAGTAGCACTAGTGTACGCTCCAGATTGACTAGTCAGTTGGAGAGGCTGGTAATCGGTTGAATCTCTATATTTCTGCTTATTAATCTGAAGCGCATTAAGTGTAAAATTATTGAAGTCTTTTGAAGTAATCATTGCCCCTTCAAAGAGCTGAGGTGAGATGCGGCTAATATTGGGGCGTATCAGTGGCAAACTAGGTTGTAAAGTTCCCACACGCAACTCTGATTTCTCAAAACGTAATTTTGCTGTTAGCCCTAGCTTCGAGTATTCGTCTTTTGCACGCCTAGCATAAGATGGGTCCCCTTTTTTGGCGTACCGATCCTGAGATAACAACCCCGTACCTGTACGATCTGGACTCGAATCAAGTTTTACACCCAGAACGCCAAAGGCATCCAATCCAAGGCCGACGATACCATCTGTAAAGCCTGAACTGTAATTCAGTAGAAAGCCTTGCGCCCACTCCTCACGCTTGTTTTGCCCGGCACCCTCTCGGTAATCTCGATTGAAGTAGTAGTTACGCAACTCAAGGTTTGCTTTGCTGTCCTCTATAAAATCAGCAAACGTCGCCTGCGAACTTCCCGAAGCCAATGAGGCAACAGCAATACTTAGGATTTTATTGTTGGAATTTATCATTTCCCGTTCCCTTAGCATGAAAAATCAAAAAACAGATACCCCTAACGCAAACTCATGCGTGGAGCTTCATCAAAGCCAATTACAACCACCTCAGAACAGAAAGCACCGAATAACACTTAGCGAATTAGCGCTATCAAGCCAAAACATTTAATCATACAAGCCAAGATTCTATAACTTCACTCACGACCTGGGCTACAAATCGTGAGCAAGTGACTCATTCAACCCAAACAACTAAAGTGACGTAGAATCACTTAGAGCCAAACGACAGCATATCAGTAAGAGTTCTTATATTACCGATCCAACTCACCCCTCTGAGCAACTCAATTAGAGAGGAAATATCGGCCTCGCTCATTATGCCTTGACAGCAACCTTCAATTTTCTGCCGCCGCTCAACATCGTTAAATGGCTCCTGTATTAACCCTTTCGCATACACTCTTGAACGTTCATAAATTACGCCATTTTTTAGCGTGATTTTTACTAGGTGTGGTGGACGTTCGTCTGGATCATTTGGTTCATCCTGGAATGAGCGCGACTCCATGTGCACTAGCTTCATTAGCTCCTTTACCTTAGGACGAGTAATAGCTTCCGATGTAAAGTCAGCCAAGCAAACCTTTCCCTGCAAGAGTATCAACGCAACATTGTAATTCATTGAGAATCGGGCTTTGAACTCGTCCTTTGGATCATCGTATCTGAGATTTTTTTTATTACTTGCACCCACCAAAATATCTATAGATTGGATATCTTCGCTATCAAACTCATGTTGAGACTTTATTTCAAGAATAGAATCCAAAGTATTATGCGCAGATCCGCAGCAGGCGTGTCGCTTAGGGGCCAAACCAAATTCTTGCATTGCTAATGGGTTGTCGAGTTTTTTAAGTGGTTCACTCCAGCCACGTGGATCAGGTCCTCCGTATAGGTGAAGAAATCCCTGGGGATCTTCTAGCACATTGGGATTACCTTCTATTCCTGCTTCAGCCAACCTTGCTGCTTTCACCGCATTCGATGCACCGAAACCGCATTGAAGTGACTTAACCTCGGTGCCAAACTGGGCCTTGTTACCAGCGGCCATACTTGTAGCAATACTCATCGCTGCTATTGTTTGGCTAAGATTGAGGCCTAAAAGTCTTGCACACGCGCCGGCGGTTCCGATACAACCGATAGTAGCGGTTGGGTGCCAGCCGGTGAAGTAATGCGACCGATTTACTCCCCGCCCTAAAAGAGCATGCAACTCAAGCCCAACTATATATGCATCAATTATTTTTTCCCCGCTGGCCTCAATCTCGTCTGCCAAAGCAAGTAAAGCTGGAACTATAACCGCAGAGGCATGAGTTAAAGCAGGGTAATAATTATCGTCAATTTCTAAAACATGAGCTGCAGTACCATTGACCAAAGCTGCGCCTGGAGCCGATAAATAAATACTACTACCAACTACTTTCGCATCACCTACGCCCCAAGCCTCTGCGGCGGTTCGAGCTTTAATTGCCACAGCATCCACTGACCCAGCTATCATGCATGCAATTGTGTCGCCTAGCGCGTGCTCGACGCGCTGTACAACCTTTGGAGGCCAAGTACTGCCACGCTGAGTGATCCATTCAGCCATGCTGACAATCAACGATTTGTTAATATTTTCTTCCATTTCAACTTCCCACCTATACAAAATAAAGAAGCACGGCAAACATAAGAGTGCAAGGCACAAGCAACACCCAGCCACTAAGAAGCATGTATCTCAAGTTTTCATAACGAGCCATCCCCATGCAAGTAACCATATTCGGATTTGGGAATGGCCCGTAGGTATCGCCTTTCGATGAAAAAATTAGAACAATGATCCATGCGGCGGATGTAATACCCATCTGGTCGGCCAACCCACCAAATAATTTATCTACTAAAACCACCACCGCTGCAGATGCACCTGGCACTGCTATCAAGCCGATCATCGACACTATCAATACAAACAAATATGGTGGAATACCCAGCAACTCAGAATGATAACTTTCAACAAGACTCTTGAATGGTCCTAGATCATCAATCACATTGAATAGTGTCGCAAGCATCCAGAACAGGATGAATATATGAATCAACCCACCGGCACCACGATAAAAAGATTCAATAATCTTCTTCGGCGATAGCCCAGCGGCACATCCCGTCACAACAGCCATTAATGGAAGCGTCAACAGCGGAAGCGTCGTGCCTGCACGTGTATATGCCGCATAACCAATAGTCAATAACAGTGTCACGCTGAACACTACGGTAGCAAACTTTCCTCTACTAAATTCGCCCTCATCGTCTGACTCAATAGCAGGGTAGAAGTCTCGCTCTACAACTGCGCGTTTTTGAAGCCTAAGAAGTACAGGAACTCCAACTAGAAAAGATAAAATCGCAAGCGGTCCTGCCCCGTAAGTTAAATATTGCAAATAGCTGACTTTGGCTGCCTGCATAATGGCGATATTTGAGCCTGCAAAAGGGGCTAAAGCTAAACCAGCGCAGCCACCATACAAAAATGCAACTGCGGTTGCACGACGAGTAATACTATATTGGGTTGCAAATGCGATGAGAATTGGACCAGCAACCGCTAGGGCGCCGCCAATCGTACCGAGCATAAATACGATAAGCATACTTGAGAGCATGATACTCACAATAGCAGCTCGCTCAGACCTAATCCCGATTCCATTCAAAACAACTTTTACTATCGTATGCGCAACACCTGTCGTTTTGAGAACTTCTCCTAGCCCCGCCCCCATCAAAGTAATTAAGCCTATAATCGTTACATTATTTGAAAGAGAACTCCCAAGCATTACACCGATATCAATTGGCTGCGGCTGGAGTATGGCAAATGCGGCAGCCAATGCTACAGCAGTTGCCAGAACGATATCGAGACCAGCAATACACAAACCAGCATACAAAAGTATCGGAACCAACCCCCATACGGTATTCCCCCCGCCTTTCATCCCGACTAGCGCGCACAAAGCCAAACTAAAAACTACAACAACAGTATAAAAAAATGACGACCTGATTCGAAATCCAAAAAACTTTCGCACGAGTGGATCAGCACAGATTTTATCCACGACAAATTCCTCTACCTAATCGCATGCTGGCTCTACTCCAACACGCATTAACATTAGCCCGACTCTAGAAATGTCAGGTGTCATAATCGATAGTTAAAATGTCACCCATCATCAAAACAAAAAAAAGTCAAGTACAATCAGGCAGAGAAAAACAGCAAACCTAGACAAAACACCAAGAGGGACAGAATCTTTAGGAGCAAGAACATTCGAGCCATCGAGAGCATCACAAAACTTTTTCAAAACACACCTCGTGCTTTATTATATTTATTGGAGTCTTCAACATCCATCGATACTAACTATTGCTCCCTATTTCATTTCTTCACACTGATAGCCCCTAGTTCCCAGAATACGTGAGTCATAATCTCTAGCCCTTCTTCAATTATTGAGCTTAGTGCGTGTTCATTGGGAGCATGCTGAGAGCAACCGGGGTACGAGTGAGGAATCCAAAGTGTTGGGAGTTCGAGCACGTTTGCGAAAATGTCATTTGGCAACGTGCCTGCTAAATTGGGAATGACGGCGATTTTTTTTGAAGTCGCCATAGAGATAACGCAGCTAGCCCATTTGGCCCAGTGATGATCGGGATCCAAACGTGTGGCAGGGCTTGAGCGGCTGACCTTTATCTGAACGTGCTCAAAGCCGTGATTATCTAGATGCTCACGTACAGCAGATTCAAGCTGCTCCCACTTGGTACCAACTACGAAACGCAATTGGCAAAACGCGGACGCTTTCGATGGAATCGCGTTGACGGGCCTTTGTGGATTTCCCGCTGTCATCGCGAGTACCTCCAGCGTATTCCATCCGAAGAGTTTCTCTCCCAGAGACAGGCCTGGCTCTCCCCAACCCTCGTCGAGTTCTCTTCCCAGAGAGTTCTTTGTGATTTCCAAGTCCGCGATGGACTGCCGCACAGAATCAGGAATTTGAGATGGCAGCAGACCTGCACATTTGATACGACCAGTAGAATCCACCAAAGCAGAAATGGCATTTGCCAACACGATGGCCGGATTCATCATCACACCGCCCCAGTTTCCTGAATGCAGTGCTTGTTCTCGCGCCTGAACCTCCAGAGAAAAGATTACGGAACCTCTAGACCCCAGAAATAAGGTAGGGCGTCGTGCATTCAATCGAGGGCCGTCTGAAGCTAGGAAAACGTCCGCATGTAATAGCTCTTTATGCTGCGTACAAAACTCACGCAGTCCAGGTGACCCACACTCTTCACCTGTTTCAAAAAGCATTTTTATGTTGAAGCCCAGCTTTCCATTTCTTGCACTAATTACGGACTCCAGCGCAGCAAGGTTAATGCTGTGTTGCCCCTTGTTATCAGCAGTTCCGCGTCCGTACCAATGATCTCCTTCTATCGATAACTGCCACGGGCTACGCCCCTCCCCCCATTGTTCAGCATGCCCTGGGACTACGTCGCCATGCCCATATGAGAGGACAGTGTGCAATTCATCAGACTCATGCCGCTGAGCAAATAACAGTGGGCAACCTTTTTCCGGGTTTTCCATGAGTTCGCAGGTAAAACCAAGGCGGGACAAGTGCGCAACGATTTCAGTTACCAAATATGCCGCAAGGGCTGGATTCTCTGCAGACGACTGACTGTCGCTTTCGATCGCCACCCGACGGCGAAGATCCCCCTCAAACCTCCCATCAGAGAGGTAGGTACGAGAGTTGGCCAGTGCTTCTGATTTACTCATTTCAAACCCGCTGCTGATGGAATGTATTGCCAATATAAGATCAAGAATCAATTCTTGAAATTGCCGTTTTTCAACGGCATCATTCCAAAAAATCGAACGCACAACGTTTGGTCTGAAGACAAAAAGCAATTCATCATTGAAAGGTGAAGCAGATGGAATACAGATACTTTTTAGCGGTTGCTGAAACTGGATCTCTAGCTGAAGCGAGCAAACGCCTTCACATTGCAACAAGCGCTATAAGTCGGCAAATTGTTATTCTTGAAGAGCATATAGGAACTAAACTATTCGACCGACAGGCCCGCGGAATGTACTTAACTGCAGCGGGACATACTCTCGCCGAACATGCCAAGCGTGCCAGGCTTGATGATGAGACAGTTTGGGTATCAATAAGAGATAACGATTTTTCACGCGCTCGCGTAATCCGATTAGCTTCGACCGAAGGACTATCGAGATATTTTCTTCCAAAAGTTATGGCAAACTTCTTAAAGCCAACATCAGAAATAAATTTTGTAATAACCGTTGCATCCCCCTCAGATTGCATAAAAATGGTCAACGATGGCGATGCAGATATCGGTTTAATATTTAGCACTGCGCCGATACAAAATATAAAAATCGAATACTCCTGTCGCTCTCCAATATGTGCCTTGATGCGGATAGGACACCCACTGGCAAGTTCAAAACAGCTATCCCTGGCTGATCTCAACGCTTTTCCCGTGGCTGTCACTCAGCAAGGAACCACTCAACGACAGCTGTTTGACTTGGTATGTCAAATGGAGAATTTGAAATTTTCTGAGGTACTTGTTTGCAATTATTCTGGCGCCATTCATGAGTTCGTCCGCCAAACAGACGCAATTACGCTTGGAAGCGAAATCAGCCATGGCGGGATGCACCAGGACGGACTTACCTCAGTAAACCTGACAAATTTTCAGCTTTCACAACGAGACATCTTAGTTTTAACCATGCCGAAGCGAACACTCCCCCCCGCGGTACACGATTTCTTAGAAACATTGAAATCTCACTTGCAATTACATGGAATCCTACGGCCTGATCAATCAAAGAAACACGGAGGAGAGAACTCCTAATGCAGGAAACATTCTCAAACTAAAAAACTCTTTTTTAAAAATAAACTTTCAGCACCCTAGGCTCCCTGTTCATGATTACTAGTTCGCCACTAGTCTCAGCCTTTACCTGCCGCTGTTAGGTCGTGGTATAGCGAATATCCAAGGTCTCGAAGTGAAAACCTTCGAACACGCGGCGGATGTCCGGATGATCATTGATGCTGACCATCACCTTGCCTTTACAGCAGCGTATGAAGCCAACCATCCGGTCGTAGCGTTCAGCGCATTCAAGCAAGGGGAGGCTTTCAAGGTAGGTGCCGGACAGGCGCTGCCACGCGACCGAGAGGTTTTCCTCGATGCGCAGCAAGTTGATGGCCGGTGCGGTGGTTGCCGTGCCGAACGTCTGACCGGAGATCTTGTCGGCGAAGGCATGGTGCTGCAGGTAGAAGAATCGCGCGACGCGCTGGATGTCGGTGAGGATTTCGGGGCGGGTCATTTTCTGCCATTCGAACACCTGCCGCGAACTGAGCGCACATTTGAACTGTGCGGACGAATTCTTCGAGGTGGTTCTGTATCTCGAAGAAATGCGCCATAAGCTTGTCCAACTCCTCCAGCGTCGGCCGGCACTTACGCTCCTTGCTCTTGCTCACCATGCTTAGCTTACAAACACCTTGCGCGCACTATGCATCGCTAGCGGACCTATCTCATAGCCCCACTCAGGCTGCGCCACAGACAACACCGCACCCAAGTGCGGCAGATCATTACCGACCGTCTGCGCCTGAACGCTTCCGCCTTCTTTACTCATCCGTCACTGTGTGAATTCTACGTGCTTCTGACTGGTCAGCGCCGAGTCGACGAGGTCGCCCAACCAATTGTCCTTTATTGCATTGAGTGTTGCGCTCTTTGTCTTACCAAGCGCCCGAATCTTTTCGTACTCATCCAAGTACTGCTCGATCATCTTCCTTATCGTTACACCCTTGCGGTTCGCGCGCTCGATTGCACCAGGCTCAGCCAACGCCGTCTCCCGACGCTCTGTCCAAGCCTGCGCGATCAGCTTGCGGTCGAAGGTTGGGCTTTCCTGATAAACTGTGCGCCCGTTCCGATTGATCCGTATTTGCGCCGAAAGGCCGTCGAGTTGTCCTTGCGCTTGCGTGATGTGATCGTGCCCATTTCCAGTTGCTACATTTGCCGAACTCGCTTGCTACATTAGTTGGCAATCAACCTCGGTAAGCAAAGGAAGTGGGTAAAAACCGCTGTATAAAAGATCAGTACCAATGAATTTCGAAAAGCCTGAAGCGACCGTAAACACTAGCCCCGCCCGTTCCGAGCCGTCTCGCCGCTTCAGTGTGGCGCCGATGATGGATTGGACTGCATAAGCAAGTTTTCCGTGGCTTACAGATCATGTCGTGTGTAATAGCTGTGCAATCGCACGCACACCATCGCTACATCTCTTCTCCACCTCCCATCCGGCTGGACTGATGCTGACTGGACAGACCGATCACTCGACCCCAGCAATCCTGGCACTACCGACTGGCACTATCCATTTTCCCCTGACTCACCTGGTGTGATCCCGGCCTGAATTTCTGATGCTGGTCAGCACGCTGACCCTCCATGCGACTTTTACAAACACCCACTGCGAATTCGCAAGAGCACACTGCGGTTTCGCACTCCACTACTGCGAAGGTCACACTAACTGATTGCGAATTCACTCTAGTGACTTGCGATTTCGCACTCCCATACTGTGATTTCGCATTCACACCTTGCGAAAGTTGCGGTATACAAATAAATAAATAAAAAATAAATAGCAAAACACTATCAACACCCAAAGCTCCATTTGCATAATGAGTCTAGAGCTTGTTTATAGCCAGTTGTGTCTATGTCAGACAAGTAAGACTAGATACTCACATCCCTCCGGGTGTTGCGTTAAAGGGCTCGATAATTAGAACAATAAAAGGTGAGCCAAGATGAAAACTTTTCAGAGACAAACCAAAGAATCACGCATCACCCTGCGACTAAACAAAACTGAGCTCGATACTCTGAATGCCAAAGTCGCTGAGGCTGGCTACAAGTCCGCCGGAGCGTTTATTCGGGACTACGTTGCCAACGGTCAAGTTAAACCCAAAGTCACCCAGGATGTCGTCCAGATCGCCAGGGAGTTGATGAACCTCGCATCAATGATCAACGCCGACCGCCCAGGCAGTGAGCTCTTGGAGAAGGTGAAGTACATCGCTCAGGTAAACCTGGGAGGTGTGAAATGATTGGCAAGATTTTTCCGAAGTCAGCAGGCTCTTTCAAGAACCGCATTCGATACATCTTCGGCTGTACGAAGCACGACCACGAGATCAGCGGCATCCGTACCATCAGCTTCAACACAATGAGCCGCGATCCTCTGCCAGGCGTCCTGCAAGGCAACGAATCAGACCTGTCTGAGATGATCAGGGAGTTCGATCAGGTAGAGACGCTCAGGCGCTTCGCTATTGACTCAGAGAAAGCCATTAAGCCGGTCTTCCACGCCATGATGTCCTTGCGCCCCGGAGAGTCCCTGACAACCCCGCAATGGCGTCAGGCGGTCACGAAGTACATGACAGACTTAGGCTTCGATGAGAGCAATCAATACGTCGCCGTGATGCACCAGGATAAGGATCATCAACACGTTCACATCGTCGCAAACCGCATCCGCCTGGACGACACCTTCAGCATGGTCAAAGACAGCAACGAGCGAAGCATAAGCCTTGAGTCAGTGTCCGGCATCGAAGACGGCTTCAACCTGTCGAAAGCACCGAAGCCAAAGGACACATGGGGCGTCTCGATCTCTCACGCAGAACTCCAAGCCTCGATCCGCGACAACGACCTGCCCTTGAAGCACAAGATGATCGCAAAGATCGCAGGCGCTATCGAAGCCACCAACCAGGCTCAAGGCGACATGTTCACGTTCACCAGGTTGCTCAGGAAGCAAAAGGTCTATATCAACCTCACCCTCAACGAGGACGGTCAGCCTAAGGGGATCTCGTTCGAGTTTGATGGCAAACATATAAGCGGCAGGCAGCTAAAGCGCTCCAGACTCACGTGGCACAAACTAATTACACAAGAAGGAATTAACTATGACCCAGAAACCATTTCAGAACTTCAGGACGAAATTGCAAGAAGAGATAGCGAAGAACAAGAAAGAGCTAGAATCTACTACTATGAATTCATCGCAGTCAGCGGGCGCAGAAGAAAGCCAATTTACATCAAGTTCACAGCAAGGGATTACGAAGTTCAAAAGATGATCAAGGAAATTCTGGAACTCATCGATGCTATATTTGACGCGCTATTCAAGCCTCAGGAGTGCAGGCTCAAGCGAAAGTACATTGAGTATGTACCTGGACAGCAATTAAATATTTCCGACGAACTAGAGCTAGCTATTTGAGGAGGCGCTTGTAGTAGTTCATTAGTAATCTGGCGTCGAGCAACGCATGATGCGGAAGCTCGGGCGCATCTTCACCCGGCACGTCTTTATCATTGAATATGTCAATCAAATTGAGTGGTCTATTGGATACATTAATCGGCCATTTTCCGTTGTGGTAAGCGATATCACAGAAGAACTCCCAGTCCCATGCGGGCGCGTCAGACATGATTTCGGCATTATCGAAGCGACCCAGGAACGCCAACAATTCCTGCCTTGCAGCGTCCAGTGAAATTGAGGCGCTACTTCCAGTTAGCTGTGGCAACACCCTCTCAACAACGAAATCACTGCAGTCAGCTAGGACGTAATTATCGCTAAGCTCGAAGTAGAGCTCTTGATCGTCTTCAGCAACCAGCGCCATAGAGATGAGCCTGGCGGTAGCATTGAGCTGTGTGAATTCGCAGTCCACAACAATTTTCATAGCGGCTCCCCACGTGCCAGCTCGTGTTTAGCTATCATGTCCATTTCTACCTCCCAAAGCCGTACAAACTTCTCCCAATCGTACGCATAATTCCCACGGATCGTAGCTGTCGAGCCCGCGCTAGCTTGCTGGAAACGTTCGCACCAGGGTTCTGGAATATCATCGTGAGCGACGTAGTCAATCCACCCAGGTACTGAGGTGACGGGCACCATCGCCACGACCTCATGAATACCCAGCGCAAACGCCTCCCCAATGGGATCTGTCTCGTCTGCATCCCTGATTGCCGACAGTAATTTCAGGAATGGCTCAGCCGACTTAGATCCCGGCTCGATCAACTCTAGTCGCCACATCGCATCCCGACGGTTTCGCTCACGGTCGTAAAGCCTGCGCCAAACAACCCGAAACTCATCGAACTCATGCTTGAGACCTTGGGTAGTTTCTCTATCAGCCAACAGGAGGCCAACAACGTCTTCAAGTCTGAAGTCAACAATAGAATCAAGGCTATTCGGATGCACGCCACGAAGTGCCAGTGTGTATGCAAATCTTGTCAATTCATCTGTAGCACCAGACCTCTTAAATCTATCGTCAACTGACTTATTTTCTAGATACAACTTAGCTACGGGCTGCGCATTCAAAATACTTCTGAAACCTTTCATAGCATGCAGTTCCTTAACTCCACAATTCCAATGCTAGTGTTTGCTGGCAAACCTTGCAAGCAGTACAATGTAGGTTATTGGTCTTGGGTCTATTTAATTCATGGATAGTAAATATAACAGCGTGGCAGATCAGGTTTTGGCTCTAGCTGAGGAGCATGGAATTACCGCCGAACTGGGTCGCATTGACAACATGGCCAATACCTTCTCAAGGCTATCTGGAGATGATGTGAAACTTAATAATATTGAAGTTCTGCTAATTCACTTAGTGCGGAAGGAAGCCATCAGTCAGGAAGAGATGTTTTCTTTGCTCGAAGGATACCTGGATGAGTCGAAGTCATGAGTTCAAGATCTCTTATCTATGAGGCGGTTGTTCGCGAAGTGAAGCATGAAGTCTATGTTGAGGGGCTCGTGTTCGGCATTGTCGACGACTCAACGAAAGACGGCGACCGTATGACTACCCACCGAATCCGTAAGGCCTGGGTAGATGGTGACGGAATCGGCGCTGTCGACAGCCAGGGGAACGAATTCCTCGTAATCGACGTTGATCAGACTCATCCATCGGCTCCGACTAGCCTGCATCGGTTGTTTGCGCTCGCGTATCTCAGCCGGAGGGAATCATGAGAATCAACTGGTTTGTGCCTGTACGAGCGCTGTGGAGCCTGCTGGGGTGGGTCGTGCATCAGATCAATGTTTGGGGTGGAATTCTGATTTCGATCCCCCTGATTCCCCTAATCTGGTTTTTTGTAATGATGATGAAGGGAGCTCGCCGTGTGGGCAGGATGATAAAGCGGGCTTTCAGCCCCTCTGACCACGTGCTCAGCGAAGTCGTAGCGGACGAAGCTGGCTGGATCTATGGCCAAGTGGACGGCGACACGACTGCTTTCGGGCTTTTCGCAGAGATGCACGTCGAAGCACGCTTGGTCAAAGAAGGCATGGTGCTCCGTGACCGCAACGGCAAAACCTTCCTCCTAACGCACTTCGAAAAAGGCCAGAAACCTGCGCCCCTGGCCACCTTGCTGGCTGAGTCGTTCTTACGAGAGTAAATGCCTCAGCTGTTCTCTCGATAGACGCATGATCTCCGGCACTGTGTATACCTTCCTGGACACCAGTGCCTTGGCGAGATCATATGCATCCATGTCCCCACCAACGCTCCCCACGGCTCCCATGAGAGCGAGTTGGTCGTACTCCGATAGCTGCGCCTCTCTCAAAGCTTTTTCGGCCTCCGACTTAGCCAGCTTCGCTCGAACTTCAATATCCAGTTCATCGGCACGCCTTTCTGCACGATTTGAAAGTGCGCGTAAGCCGGCTTCGCCGAATATTTCGATTACATCCAGCGCAATATCAATAACTTCCTGAAGTTCCTGCGCATCATCATGTTCATATGAAAGTCCGCACCCACAATCTTTTCTATGTAAATCCCCACTTTTAATAAGTGCGTCCGCGATAGCCTGGTGATTAACTGAAATCTTGATGCCCATTATTATTTTCCTTTTTTTGGCTCATTTATAAACATCATATTGAATTGGACTCGCCGACTCAATAAATAAATGCAATCTATATGAAGGTAGTTTGATGTCAAATAGCCCGCCCATGCTATTGCGCTGCCTGGAACCCCTTATATAATGGGCTTATACAGAGATTTCGGAGCTCAAGATGAGCAAAAAGCTGTCGGCATTACTTGTCGCAATCGCATTCCTTTTGTCTAGCGTAACTGCAATTTCGGTTGCGCTTGCTATGTATGCGTTGATTGAAGATAAGAAACTGGCCCTCCTATTTGCGACTGCAGCCGTGCTATTGGATATCTTCAAGTATCTGGCGTGGCCGATTGCTGTCCGGGTTTTGCGCGGTGTGAGTGCAGCACTTACTATTACCTGCGCCCTGTTGCTTTCGGGTGTTAGCGGCTGGGCTACTTATGATCGACTGATGACTTCGATTAGCGTCAGCAAGGCCACCCATGAAGTGATGACTACTGAGCGTGTAGCCGCACTTACAACAATGGCTCAGAAAGACTCAGCATTAATCTCCCAGCTTGATAAAGAGATCTCTGATTCAGGGGCGCAGGCTAACGATCTCCGCGCTCGTGGAATGGTTTCTAAAGCCCTGGAACTTGAAGAATCAGTAAGTTCTCGTGCGGCAGCTCAGCGCGCTCAGGCACTAGCACGCCTTAATGCAGGCTCACTGGAGATCGCGCACATCAAATCTGGTGTTGCTAAAGCGTCGAGCCTGCCACCGCTGCTTGCGCAGTTTCTGTGCCTGGGCTTCGCAATGGCCCTGGAGATAGTACCGGCACTCATCCTGGCTGGCGTCAGAAGCGCTGGACGCTCTAGGACGGGTGTTGTAGCCTCAGGCGCTAGCGAAACGCCATCATCGGAAGTTAAGGTGACTGGCATGCCACAGGAGGTGATGGAAACGCCAGAAACGCCGAAAACTGGAGAAACGCTGCCGGATTCCAACGCAGAAATCCTGAAAACCCTGGTTGTTCACGCAAAAACCTTGGCACCCGGCACGCCGGTGAAGCTCAAGGAATTCGCGAAAAACTCACGGATCGGGAACCTCCGAGCTGGTCAGATTTTCAGGAACGCAGAGAGTTTGGGAATTATTAGAAAAACCACAATTGGGTATGTAACTGCGTAGTAAAAACGCTTTTCACGCTAGTTGCCTACACGTAGCATTGATGCAAACTTACAGAGCAAGGGAGTTGTATGCGTATCTATCGAGTGGTATGGGCAGTATTTATGTTTAGCGTCGTCGCGCCAGGTTTTCTACTCGCGTCTGCGACTGAGCTTCAAACATTCAGCGAGACAGTAATTTCTGCACGCAATTTGCTGCACGGCTATCATGCCCCATCTCTAGTTATGGACTTGCTCGGATATCCAATTGCGATAATGGCAACGATCCTACCTGGCTCTAGCACATTACTTCCCTTCCTGGGTGAAATGATCTGGGAAAATGTTGGAGTATTCCTCCTTGGCGCTGCACTGCTTAATGTTGAGCCCCCATTCTATAAGCGTGAAGCTGAGGAATTAGAACATGCTGCGGCGTAAAACTTTCGCTAAGTTCTTTGCTTTTATGTGTGTGTTCTGGGTTGTCGGAGAAATTTTCCTGGGCTACAACAGAACCCTCATGGCTGACACATTTACCGGCAATGTGTATCTGTATACTCAGAATAACGGAGCAAAGCTTCTAACGCCGCTCCATGCAAAAATCAAGGTAGATATAATCGACAAGGGTTTCATCTACGACCGAGTCAACGATATTTCAAAGTCCGGACTTCGAATTAAGTTTACCGGCGATACAACCGTCCTGAAGCAGTACGGAATTGATCCCGGCATGATGATAGAGGACTCTCAAGGTGGTCTCTGCGAAATCAGAAAATCCGACTCAGGGGTTCAGCAACCACTTTTCCTTGCAGGCATGAAAACTGAGCATGTGGCTTGGGAGACAAATTATGAGTCCGCACATCACCTGACTTTCTACAAAATCCAAAAAGATGATGTTGACTGCAAGACGATACACCTGGGCATTCTAAACTCAACAAGTATCCAGATCGTCATGGACAACCTGAACGGACAAGGAATGATCTTTGCGGATCTAGAACGCGACAGTCATATACCATTCATTCAGCGAATGGTGATGAAGCTTCGCTCTGATTCTGATGGTGAGAAAGCTAAGTTTCTGGTCAAGAACTAATCTCACCGGGTCACGCTTATCCCAGCGGCGACTGAATCCGTAAACCCTGGCTTTTGAGCACTGATCTCAAAAGTCAGGCTGCTGTAATAGCCCCCACCATTAAGCACAGCTTCATCAGCAAACGCCCATGATTCACCAGTGATCCCGCTGACAGTTTTGACGACACTACCGCCAGATTTCACGACCACCTGGTAGGTCGCATCCGTCACCTGAGTCTCGTCGTTGCCATTGAACACAACCGCAGGCAACGCCCCATCACGCCTCCGCCAGGTAACAGTTGCAACGCCTGAGATCTGCCTGCCCTCAAGCCCATTGACCCTCACACGCCCAGGCGTCCATGGGGCTAGGTTGGCACCGGCAACACTGTACGAATGCACGACAGCCTCATCGACATCGAGCACTCCAGTTTGCGTCCTGGGGAGCATTCTGAGCGACACAGACTCACTCTTCGCATACTGCCAGTCAGTCACTCCAAAACCCTCGGAAACAGCCCATGCGCGAGCTCCCGCTGGGTGCGCCAAAGGCTGCGTGTTGAATAGCCCACGGTTGACCAGACCAAGATTCACAGTCGTTGAATTGCCAGCCACAGCGTTCTGATACGAGATCCACTCTTTTCCCAGGGCGCTGACGATAAGCATCAACCCCAGGCCCTGACGAACCTCTTCCTGCGTGATCGACGACAGCTCTGCAGATGGCCCCGATAGCACAAGGCTCACATCCGTCCATCCAGTACCCATGGCTTTCGTAGTCGAGAAAAGAGGCGTGAAAGGCATCGCCCCTGCGTCGACGTACCCGCTATCAACACCCCCTTTGACCTGCAGTTGGTAGTCCAGCGCAACGCCAGGATTTTCAGCAACAACGAGCACGCTGCTCACCGTTTGGTTTGTCGTCAAAATCGTCGGAGCATCGATGATGTCGAAGCGCGTGATGTCCGTGGCGTCGAAGGTTGGCTTTGTCCATTGGCGCTCGGAGCCATCGGCGTAGATACTCATAAAGACCCCAAAGACGTCCTGCACGAGCGTGAGCCTGACTGGGCTATCACCCGGAGCGCCAAGGTCAACACCGGTTACCCGCATAACCAAGTTATCGGCACCCACTGCAGGCCAAGAAAGTCTCACGACATCCCCGACTTCGGCATTGAACGCGTGCCTAAAACATTCAGCGGTGCAGGTCGCTAGGGGCACAGAGATGCTGGACATCTCCCGCATTGCAATCTCTGAGGCCAGCTTGCGGTTGCTGACCATTGGCATCTGAACCGTCTGGCCATCGCTGTCGCCCTTATGAATTCTGAGAGCATTGTTTTGAGCGATCACCGTGCGCTCAGTGAAGTCATCGTCGATGCTCGTGTATTTGAGCTTCACTTCGTTGATTGCAGTCTCTAGAGACCCCCTGGTGAAGCCACTGAGGTTTCGAATTATCGAGGCATTGAAGATGGGGAGATCATCAAATTCGTAGTCGTTACGGATGAGTTTGAGTTTCAGGGCTCCCGTCCTCGGATCGGTCTGGAGCGAACCCTGAATCACACGCTTTATGTCGTCGATCACGTCTCCAGCGGTAGTCGATGAATCGATCACTACAGAGATGCCCATGCCTTCACTGAAGAGCGTTTTAGCGGCGGACATGAAAGAATCCAGGTCGATTGACGAGTAGCCAAGGTCTGCGCCGTAGAGTCCGTGCGTGATCATTTCGTAGATAAAAAAAGCAGGGTTTGCGTCGAGTCCAATTTGTTCGTAGTCGCTGAAGCGCTCATCCGGGGATTTCGGAAATCTTGAGACGACGAAGCTGGTTGCTTGCGGGCTCGACGAGTTCCCAATGTACATGCCCTCCATTACGCAATACGACACGCCACGGATCGCAGACACGAGGTCGCTCCCAACCTTACCAACCAGGTATTCATTCGCCGTCTGCGTCAAAGCGCCTGAGTAAAACCTCATCGTCCCAGAGATACCACCAGAGCCATTCGTGTCACCGCCGAATAGAGCGGGCTTGTTGATTTGGATAGGGCCACCAGTGCTAAGCCCTGACCAGGCAATATCGTCACCAAATTTGATTTCGCGTAGCTGGACGTCAGGGCCGTGGCAGATGCCGAGCTGCACCCCCATGAAGTAACGGTAGCCAGTGACGGTTTTTTTCGAGCTGAACATCCCCTTGGTGACTGTCTTGATCGCAGTATTACGCAGGTCTCCATACCACAGGACGTTCGGCCCCGAGATCCTTCGAGTACCCGCCAGAACCTGAATTGGACGCTCTGCGGCAGACGGGAAACTGAAGTCCTCAAGACCTGCTGCTGTCGGCTTTTCGGTTTTAGGCTGCATCCTAGCGACCATGATCATCGATAGGACGAACATCGCCATCATGAAGTAAACCATGCTTACCTTCTTATTATTCTTATGGGTATATTATTAGTAAACTTGAAAAGGGTTATCAGTCGGAATAGTCAGGAACCCCAAAAAATTAGCGAAGTTATCAAAGGAATGGCACGACGCCGCAGAGTGATCGCACCCTTTAGCGACTTGAATAGCATCACCAACCTTGAGTCCATCAATCGGAGACATAAGCTTAAATGCATTACCGGAACAGGATGTGATCATGCGGAAATCACTTCCGTTCTTTGATAACAAACCTGTGATGTAGTAGTCGTCCTCGTTTTTCTTACTGGCTACTTCGACCGTGAAGCCGTTGTCTTTGATTGCAGTGACGGTCGTGTCTTCTTGCCAATCCTGAATCTGCAAGCCGCACCTGGTGTCATAGAGGTGGTGGTTGCACTGGCTTTGGTAGCCGCAGCGAAGCACTTGGCGTGTGAGGGATCTGGAGACAGGATTGCAGGCCAAGGACGCGATGGAGTTGTTCCAGGTTACGCTCGTGACTTCTCCTGCGAAAACGTTGATCGACTCACCTGGGAGGTCGCGCTGTGTTTGAAAAACCTTGATCGCAACGTGGTTTGACGGCAAATGTGAGCGGAACAGCAAGGGGACTGGGGAGTCGCCGGGCATGTTCAGTGTGAGCT
Organism: Pseudomonas sp. NPDC087346; assembly: GCF_044744235.1. Taxonomy (NCBI): domain Bacteria; kingdom Pseudomonadati; phylum Pseudomonadota; class Gammaproteobacteria; order Pseudomonadales; family Pseudomonadaceae; genus Pseudomonas; species Pseudomonas sp. NPDC087346. Next base: position 9,538 of record NZ_JBIUXX010000016.1, on the reverse strand, counting down.
GATTCTTGTAATCCTCAGCGGTACGCTGAACTTTTTCGCGTTTGAGGCTCATGGGTTTGTAGATCAGACCGTCAGTGTGGAGGTGCTGTCTGCTGCCAGACGTGTAAGCGTACTTTTCCGTACCGTGTTCAAACAGGAAGAGTTCGATAGGTCTAGATAGTGATAGCGCTTGCTGTATCGATTGCAGGGTCAGCATAAAGTAATTGCCTGATATTTTTAGTTATAGTCGACACTTCGTTGGTGTCGAAGATGTATCGGAATTCGTCAGAATCAAAACGAGCAAGGTAAAGCGGTACGATTGTTTCGATATCGCTGATTTTAAGGTTGTTCGTGGATTCTTTTGTTGTGATTGTTTCGGTGCCGTCTGGGTTGATCGTGGCGATCAGGATTGTCCTGTAAATAGTAGTTCCATTGTACAGTTTAATTGCGACTATTGGGGTGAGCGAACTGTTATTGGCAAAGTTGCTGTATCCACTGTTTTTTATTCTGATTTTGTATGTTGGTACGACAATGTCTTCGCTGAGTTCGAAAGCTTGTCCAGGGCCTTCGGTGTAGAACTCGCCCTGGGCGCCGTTCATGATCTCCGCGAAGTCCTCAAAACGCTTACGTTCCTGCTCGGAGAAAAAGGTAAAGGTTTGCCCGAGGATCTTCACCGTGCCCCTGGTGCGGTCGTAGATGCTGCGTGCTCCGATGAGAGGATCGAGGATCTCGCGGCGGCGGTTATACTGAGTCGTGACATCCTTGGAGCGATCCGGTCTGAACGGGAAGATTGGTCGGGCGTTCAGGCGCTCGAAGTCGTCGACTGGCGTTGGTTTCTGGATCTGCGTTTCGTCGAGATCGAAGGTGACTGTGTGCTGGTCGAAGCCCCGCAGGATAGAGGTGGAATTCGACTCGTCAGAGGGGTACGCGATACGCAACGGGACTACGATTGCCGACTCCGAGAAGTCATTCTTAGCAAGAGTTACTAGGGCCACTTCCAGGCCTTCCACTGACTCCACGGACAGAACTTCGTGACGATCATTTTCTGATATCAGGATGGTTTCTGAGCTCGCCAGGTGTGCCGACAGATCAGCCAGGGAGATGCGTGCGTCCCCAATCGAGATGCCACGGGACAATCGGCACTGCAGGGGCCACAGGGGGATGAGCATGTTTCCAGTGGACGTAGCTAGCTTGTTATCAAAATGATATTGCTGCTCATCAATCATGCTGTACAGATAGCTCAGCGAGCATCGCGGTGTATCGCGAAGAGCTACGCGTTGCTCAGTGCCATCAAAAGACTCGATAACCTCAGTCAGGTACTGAATGCTCATTTCTGGCTGAGTCGACCAGTCGATGCGCTCAGGCATTACAACGGACATCGAAGCGGCAAGCCTGAAGCTGTATTCAGATCCAGACCCGAAGTCGAAAGACGCCCTGTAGTCGACGAGTCCATTTGCTTGGTTCAGGAAAACCTTGTAGTCAACCGACTCGAAAGACGCCAGTGCGCCCGATGTTATCCCTTCGAGCTCGATGCCGAACGCCCCCGTCTGCGTTACGCCAGCCAACTGCATTGGCGATGTGGATGAGTGCCACAGCTCGAAGCGAAACTCTGCACTTGGCACAACAACCCCGGCGTCGATAGAGGCTGGGGTTAGGAAGACGTTATCGAAGAAATAAGTGCCGAAGCTCTTGCCGATTTGGTTCATGACGCAGCGTCCAGCAATACGGCAATGCCGAGGTTAAAGTGAGGGTAATTACGATCAGTCGGGAACGCCTTGACGTACTGCGGAAACACCAGGAACTGATGAGCTCCCAGCTCGTAAGTAGCCCCAGGCTCGAAGGCATCCATCGGCACAAAGAACAACTCTGGCAGCTCGGCAAACGGTGCAAATCCACCAGAGAATTCAGTGAAAAGAGTGATTGGGATCAGCCCATCCAGCCCACCCACCAAACCCTTCGCACGCGACACTGTTCCGACGTTTCCGTACTCAGTACCATTTTGGTGAAAGTGCGGAACACCGATCAAAGCTCCCTGACTACTTGGTCTCAGCGGCCCCCACGTCCGGCCACCAACATCCCATCCCGACCACTCCGTGTGTGCTAGGCGAACGCCAAACGTTGCGTACGCATTCGCAAACAACGGCTGTTTCTGGCTGCTCAAGTAGCTCTCTGTCGACGTCACAAACTGACCGCCCGAGCCCGGAGATAGCACCGGCAACATTCCGAACGACAAGCACGAATACAACCCTCCTGCGCGCTCAGTGACGAACATCACCAAATCATCGCCGATAAAGAAATGACATGTGCCGGCGCTTTCGCCAGATTCCACACAGCTTTTTGGAGAAGACTGAAAACCTGGTTGACTGACGAAGCCAGCAGTGTCGCTGTACCCGCTCGCAGCTGAGACGATAACCCCGTGCTGGCCGATGCTGCTGGCTGCGTAGTAGTCGACGTATGGGCTCGACTCTCCAAAGCTACGAAGGCAGAAGAATGAGGAACCCTTTGATATCAGGAGCTGGATACCAATCCGTGGGTCTGCGAAACCCCCATACCGGTTCACAACCCAGCCTTCGATTTCAAGACGTTGCTTGATGACAGCAACCAGGTCATCGGCTGATGCATAGCGAGATGAGTAGTGCCTCATACCAGCCTCAGCCCATAAGTCTCTGTGACCTTGGACACGTTCGGCACGACCAGGTAATCAACCCCATCTACGGAAATTAAAGACTCAGCAGCACGCCCCTGGGGGATCGCGAAAACACCATCCAGGCATCCCTGCCACATCCCGTCATCGGCATTCAGAACATCGGTATCAGACCCACGGCCAGAGCTAATAACCAGGGACGGGTACACCACTGCACCGCCGTCGATCTTGCCCCGCAAACGGTGGTACTTACCGTCGAACGGATGGATAAAGGAATATGAATACGAGTACGGAAACTCGCTCTTGAACGATGTATCGCCACCGGAATTCCCTCCCACGATCTGCCAGGCACCGCTAGGCAAACAGACCTTTGGGCAGTATTGGTTGCCACCAGACATAAATGGGTAGGCAGACTCCTTAGACCCACCGAGCTCCCCAGATCCACCGATGAAGCACGGAAACGAATACACCTTGTTAGAGCCGAACGGCAGGATCAGTCCTGTATAGAACGAATAGTACGATGCCCCCGATTTGATGACTCCGCACAAGCGCCGAGAATTCACCAGCGTCCAGACCTTCACCAGCCCAGCAGGCAGGACAAAGCGAGGAAGGAATGGGGAGTACGAATAGCTGAACCCACCCGATTGAGATGCAACAGGTTGATCAGGATCGAAAACCTGGAATGCCTGAACCTCAACAATTCCAGCGCCGATCACAAACGCAACAAACCCAGCGCCGCCAGGTAACCCGAACACTTTCTCAGAAGAAGTATCTCGTACTACTGTCCAGCCATTTGACGGCAAAATATCAGCACATAAAGATGAAAGCCACTCGGCACCAGTGGCGTAAGTTTGGATAGCTACTGTCATTGTTTTTATTCTTATTTGTCAGGAGCTATATATTATCACAAATTTTTAAGTTCAGCCCTATTAGCCCTCATGAAGTTCATAAACACACGTTCACCATCTGGGCCTTCAAGAGCACTTGCAATAGATGGGGCATCAAGAACGTTGTTGATTATAAAGCGCGGAGATTGATCTGCCTGACTCTTGCCCCCCTTGCCATAATTATCCCTGTGGCGCGGACTGTTCTCGGTTAATACTTCTTCACCTTTTTTACCAATTATCAGGGCCTCATCCTTAGTTAATCCTAAATTGGGCATTTGACCGATAATCCCCCCGGTATGGAACTTCGGCAGTCCACCGGTAGAGCCTCCAGAGCCCCCGAGATTTCCCAGCATGCCCATCAAGCTGCCAGCCCCAGAACTCGCCCCTCCGGTGTACGCAGAAAGCATCGACTGAATAGCCAGCTGTATCAGCAGCTTCGCAATGATCTTCGATACCTCTGTCAGCACGCCTTGGGCAAAATCAGCAAACGCGTCCTTCGCAGATTTAGTACCAGAGATGAAGTCCGTAAAAAGCCCCTCAAGCCCGCCCTGCAGGCTACTAGATACTTTATCAGTAAGGGTCTGGAGATCGAAGACCTCTGCACGAGCGTCCTGTGCGGCTTTCTTGACCTTGTCCAGATCTGCGGGATTGCCAGTTACCTCGGCAGCTTTTGTTCCTCGTTCCTCAAGTTTGTTCGACTGATCCAGGTAGTCGAGCGGAGATATCTGATGCTTCTCAAGCTTTGACTTCAAAGTCGCATACTGACGCTCGATCTCTTGCATCTCTGCCTGAGCTTTCTTCGCGCTGATCAACTTCTGAATCGCCGTGGAGTCGTCGCCCAATGACTCCATGTTCTTAATTGTGTCCTTGAAATCCGACTCGATCTTTTTGATGTCAGCGCTGAAGAGGTCGCCGCCGATTGCCAGGAGCTCAATCTGTGCGTCAGCTTTAATCTGAGCCAGTTGCTGCCTTATCTGTCCAACCTCTGCGGCCCGGTCGGCTTTGAGCAGAGCCGATTGGTTTACGAGCTCTGCGCCAATCGTTGCCTGGTCGGCTCGCTTGGAGGTGATCTCGGCCTCAAGTTGGTTGATGGTGGCCAAGATGCCAGGCCGGTCATTTAAGTTTTGGGTCGCGCCAAGGAGCTTTTGCTGACCAGCAAGGCTGCCTTGGAGAGCCTTGATGTCGACTTCCAGAGAGCGCTTTTTCTGCTCGCTCAGCTTCTTTGCGGCTTCCATCTCGATACGGAATTTTTCATCAGCGATCTGGACTGCTGACAGGTTTTCGAGGCGAGCACGTTCCTGGAGCCCAGAGAGCTCGACCTGCTTTTTCGTATCGATCTTGGAGATCGTGATATCAATTTCTTTCTTCGCGAGATCAGCCTGTAACTGAGCTTGGGTGGCTGCGATTTGGGCTGATGCGGCAGCATTTTTGGTCTGGAGCTTAACGATCTTGTCCTGGTCGGACTTGTCCTTTCGTCTCGCTAACTCAGCATTTGTTTTGTCTTCGTTTTCAAGAACCTTGGCCTTGATCTTTGCCATGGTTTCTTCGGTTTGTTTCTGGTAGTCGCCATCATTCCAGACTTTGAAGTTTTCAAGGCCAGACTTGTGGGCTTCGTCTTTCAGTACCTGAAGTTGCTTGATCGTCTCGCTGATGCTTTTGTTTTCAGTAGCAACCTGGATGGGTTTACTTGACGATTCCTGGAGCCCGGAAAGAACACCCTGGAATTTCGAGATCTGACCGGCAGCTAAATCGAGGTTGAACGTGTTGGCAAACTGCTTCATCGGCTCGATAAAAGTGGAGTTCAGGAACTCCAGGTTTTTTGCGAATGCCGCTCTGAAGATGTTTACGAGGCCGTTGGCACTTTTCGTGTAGATCGAGTCGAGAAACTGGAATTGCTTCAAGTTAAACTCGGCGAAGGAAAGAACTACTTCCTTCATTGCACTATAGGCAACCACGAACGCGTTCTTTACCTGGGTGGTAAAATTTAGGCTGGCTACAACGCCCGAAAATACATCAAGGAAGGTCTGCCCAATGTCCTTGACAGGTGCTTGAGTATCTTTTGAGATTCCGACTATGGCTTCAGTCACCATCTCTGTCAGGGCGGTCAACTCAGGAGCGATGTTTGCGACGATTTTGTTAAATGCTGTGCTACCAACTTTTTCAAGCTGGACGAATGACTTCCCTAGCTGGGAAACAGTCAGAGTGTCTACATCCGACAGGGTAAGATTTAGTCGCTCAGCCTCGGCGCGAAGCCTTTTGAATTCAGCCCCACCGTTGCGCAGAACTGGAAGAAGGTTCCGCAGGGAGTCAGACCCGATTTGGTCAAGGAATGTGAAAGCTGAGTTATCAGACATTCCCTTAATCGTCTCGGAAATTTTGTCGAGCTGTTCCAGAGGATTGAGCTTGTTAAATTTCTCGGCGGAGATGTTCAGGACTTCAAAGAAGTCGACTGCGCCACCAGAGCCAATAGAACTGAATTCCTCAACTTTGATTCTGACTTCATCTAAAGCATCCAGAAACTGGTCAGGTTTGACGTTTGCGCCATTAAATGCTGCGTACTGCGCTGCAGTTAGGTCTTGCATAGTTACGCCGAGGCGCTTCGCAGCGAAGTCCAATTCAGTCATCTGCTCAATAGCATCATGAAACTTGAATGCGAGACCAACGCTAGCAGCCAGTGCCGTAATTTTACTGAAAGAACTTGTGAGTATGTTGGATGCTTCGTCCTTAGCTTTAAGGACTAAATTGATTACAGCATTACTAGCCATATTTATTGCTCTCCGGCAATTTTCATCATCAAATCGTTAAACGGTTTTGAATCCCCTGAAACGCAAGATATTCGACTCAGGTGATTTCCATACATCTCCCCAAATAGCTGCTCGCGGCTAAGTTCTTTTTGAACTACAGCAATCCTGAACAGCTTTCGAATGGAGTATTTGTATGGATTGAGGGCTGGGGTGTTGTGTCCCCTAGATATTAGGAACTCGCAGTTAGAGACAAGAACGCCGATAAACGTATCTAACTCGTCACCATCCTCAGCGCTCTCTTTGCGTTTCCTCTCTGCTTCAAAGTCTTTTACTTTTTCAGCAGCTGTACGATTGTCGGCCCGAGTTTGATCAGACTTTTTTTTAGACCGTCAGGAAAAGTAAGCGAGAAAACTGTAGCAAGCAGTTCAACCTGGGTCATCAGGGGAAGGTTTTGTACGTGCGCAGCAGCATCAGGTTCTTTACAGCCAAGAGCGATACACGCAGCACCAAAGCCAGGAAACTGAAGCATGATGCCCTTCGAGTTGTCGGTATCCTTGAGGTCTTCTTTGGCATTCTGCAAGAAGATAGCGCCCAGGATTTTGCCGTGGCTATCCACCAAGCGGACAAAGTCCTCAGTTGTTAATCCATACACATCAAAGGATACTTCCGACTTATTTTCAACAGTTTGACTAATGACAACTTTCTTAAATGGAACAACGAGGTCGAGCAGAGACATTTGAAGGCCTTTCTTATTATTATTTTTATATACCCATCATATCATTTCGATTGACACAGATGGGCGGGCAGTCAAGAATGCTTTGAGCTCAAAAGGCATGAGGCCATGATGCATAAGATTTCAGAATTGACGCTTGCTGAACGTGATGATTATGTTTGCCGTCAAAGTGTGGCTGTGCTGCAAGTTAGCGGGTATGACATGCCTTCGGGAGTTGCACTGGATTACCTATTGGATTCTGAATCGCAGGATGGTTATCGGTTTGATGTTCTGGACTGCGTGTTTAACTGCATCTCGTTTATTCTTGAGCACAAGCGAGACGATGCAGAAGTAAAAGAAGCTATGGAAAATATGCTGATTCAGGTGGATGCGGAGCACGTGCATCGTCTGACTGATCGGTTGTTCAAGATTGCCAAGAGTGCGGCTAAGGATGATCTGGAGCCCATCGAATGCTGAAAGTCAGGTTTATTCGACATGGTGAGAGTGCTGCGAACGCTGGCACTGCAACGTCCGATCCGGCCCTCATCCCGCTGACTGACCTGGGCTGGGCGCAGGCGCGGGCTGTAGCGGATTCGTTCGATGTAGCGCCCGATCTGATCGTGATGTCGCCGTTTGAGCGCGCCCAGGATACTGCGCTGCCTACCATCCAAAAGTTTCCAGGGTGTCCGGTTGAGATTTGGCCAGTAGAAGAGTTTACATACCTGTCACCGTCTAGGTGTGCCAACACGACTGCTGCTGAGCGGAAGCCATGGGTAGACGCCTACTGGGGTTCGGCTGATCCGGATTTCGAGGATTGGCCTGGTACAGAGTCGTTCAGTCACCTGATCAGGAGAGCCAGGACTGTTTTGATTCGCCTGAACACCATGACCGGTGAGGGAGTGGTCTTTGGACACGGTCAGTTTATGCAAGCAGTACGTTGGCTCGTTACCTATTGCCCAGAAATGATCAACTCAGACTCAATGCGTGATTTCAGGGTTTTCGATATTAGCAACCCAATTGCTAATGGTGAATGTATTGAGTTCAGGTTCGATGGTCGCGCCTGGAATTTAGTAGTCGATAATAAATAAGGGATTAAAATGAGCAAATTCGCTATGAAGCCAATGGACGTTAAGCGTTTCAGTGCTCTGGTTGGGCCGTCTAGAACTCCAGGCGCGGCGTATATAAGCAAAGAGCTGGCCTGGTTTAGTAATTCCGACGAATCAATTTTGGGATCTATACTGTTAGATATCGAAGATACTGAATTTGTCTCAATTCTCTTAGGACGAGATGAAGTCGGTAGATACCGTTTGTTTGATTTAAAGCACGGGATGAAATCACCTAAAAAGGCTGAGGATTGGCTCGCCAAACGAATGGAGCATCATACTGCCACTGGCAAAAAGGTCTTTGAGCAAGGGGATGCCACTGGCGAGGCAATGGATCTGTTCACCCCTATCGTTGCGGATAAGAAGCTCCATCCATTTTTTTTGAGACTTCGAGACGAACCGTCCTTCTCTTCTGCAAAGGAGATTATCGCTGAGATGGCTCCGCACTTTGTGGATATTGATGGTAACTACGTTGAGCAGTTCCAGTCTACGGGCTTCGATGCGAGGCTGTGGGAGCTCTACCTAAACGCCTACATTGTGGAAGAAGCTCTATTCTTCGACCGAGAGCACTATGCTCCTGACTTCCTAGTAAAGAAGTTCGGAAAAACCGTTGCCATCGAAGCTGTAATAGTGGGAAGGAAGACTGCTGTTACGGATGAAACTATAAATCGGCCAATCGAGGCAATGTCCCCTGAAGAGCTGATGGAGAAAACCAGGGATGAAATGCCAATTAAATTCGGCAGCCCGTTATTTTCGAAACTTAAGAAAGAATATTGGAAGCTGGATCATGTTGCAGGAAACCCTTTGGTCATTGCTATTGCCGACTTTCATGATAACCAATCAATGACATGGAGTGGCACAGCCCTATTGCAATACCTCTACGGAGTACGTCATGACTTCCACAGGGATGACGAAGGTAATTTAATTATTTCTCCATTGAAAATTGAGACCCACCAGGTCGGAGACAAAGTAATTCCATCAGGGTACTTTTTTCAGCCAGATGCCGAAAATATCAGCGCAATATTGTTTACCGCTGGTGGAACCATCTCTAAATTTAATCGTATGGGCAAACAAGCTGGATTTGGAAGTGCGTCCGTTATAATGCACAGGGCTGGAACTTACCATGACCATGATCCAAATGCCTCACTCCCTAAAATGTTCGGATATGAAGTGAACGAGACCTGTCAGGAGACTTGGGCAGAGGGGGTGTCAATGTTCCACAATCCAGATGCACTACACCCTGTTCCTAGGGAGCTTTTTCCATCGATTGCCCATCATAGATTCGATGACGGTCAGATCGTAAGTGACCTGCCAGAATTTCATACCTATGCGTCGCAAACCTTCATGCTAAACATAACCGACAAGAAATAAATTAAGGGGCCCGAAGAGGTCATACCCAGGAGATACATCGCTTGCGCTTTGGACACCATAGCGTGTCGTTGTATCGGGCTTTTGAGCATCAGACGTTA
>NZ_JBIUXX010000015.1:109422-117206 GCF_044744235.1 Pseudomonas sp. NPDC087346 | reverse complement strand
CTTCCGATCTGGTGTCGATGTTGACCTTGCGCTCGCCGTGCTTGATGCCTTCGACGATTTCTTCAACCGGTACGCCGTAGGTTTCTTTGATGTCGCCGCCGTACTGGTTGATGATCGCCAGCCACTCTTGTGGAACCGACGAGGAACCGTGCATCACCAGGTGGGTGTTCGGGATGCGTTTGTGGATTTCCTTGATACGGTCGATCGCCAACACGTCGCCGGTAGGTGGCTTGGTGAACTTGTAAGCGCCGTGGCTGGTGCCGATGGCGATGGCCAAGGCATCAACTTGAGTGCGTTTTACGAAGTCAGCGGCTTCTTCCGGGTCGGTCAGCATTTGGCTGTGATCCAGAACGCCTTCGGCGCCGATGCCGTCTTCTTCACCGGCCATGCCGGTTTCCAGCGAACCCAGGCAGCCCAGCTCGCCTTCAACCGAAACGCCACAGGCGTGAGCCATGGCTACGGTTTGTTGGGTAACGCGGACGTTGTAGTCGTAGTCGGTCGGGGTCTTGCCGTCTTCGCCCAGGGAACCGTCCATCATTACCGAGCTGAAGCCCAGTTGGATGGAGCGCTGGCAGACGTCAGGGCTGGTGCCGTGGTCCTGGTGCATGCACACCGGGATGTGCGGGAATTCTTCGATTGCCGCCAGGATCAGGTGACGCAGGAATGGCGCACCAGCGTATTTACGGGCGCCGGCCGAAGCCTGGACGATCACCGGGGAGTCAGTCTTGTCAGCGGCTTCCATGATGGCGCGCATCTGCTCAAGGTTGTTGACGTTGAAGGCTGGAACGCCGTAGCCGAACTCGGCTGCGTGGTCCAACATCTGGCGCATGCTGATAAGTGCCATTGTGTGTGTCTCTCCCGGTTGAGGGTCGTTAATCGTGCCAGCCTGCCGGAGCGGCGGCGGCTATTCAAGTGATTGCAGATCGGGGGTCGAAGCCCGGTCTGGTGATTCGATAAAGCAAAATCTGTCTGTCGCTGAAACCCTGTGGCGAGGGGGCTTGCCCCCGTTCGGCTGCGCAGCAGTCGTAAAACCTCTGGGAGCGCTTCGCACTCCAACGGGGGCAAGCCCCCTCACCACAAAAGCTCCACAGTGAATCTTTGGTGTGTCTATTACTCAGCCTTGCAACCACGGCCGATCAGGTCATTGGTGGCGACCCAATACACCAGGCCTTCCTCACCCTTGACGTGAAACGCCAGCATGTCGTCGCTGTACAGCACGCCCGACGCGCCCGGCTGTTCTTTCAGGCGATAGACCTGATCGCCGCCGCCGAGGCGGACATCGACTTCCTTGCGGCTGGCGTCGGTATAACGCCACAGCACTTTGGCCTGGCTGTCACAGGTCCAGGTGGTCCAGTTATCCACAGGTGCGGACGACTGAAACAGGTTCATCTGCGCGCAACCGCCCAACAATGCCAGCGCCGCAATGGCGATCAAGCCTTTCATCCGTGTTCCTCGACTGACGACACACGCCGCCAGCCCTGAGTTAAAGAGTCAGACCCGTCAAGGACAACCATGTTCCTTGGCCGGGGTTTGCGTCTCGTACTTGTCCAGTCCATCCGGGCCTGAACGCTTGTTCAGTACCGGGTTGGTTTCCGCCTGCCAGTCGGACTGGTAGCAGTTTTTCTGCGCGGCGCCGGGGGCCGGTGTCGGCTCGGCCTTCGGGTTACTCCCGCAGGCCGCCAGCGTACCGGTCAGCAACAACAATGCTAACGACTTGACCATGTGAACACTCCTTTGCCTGGCCAAACGGGCGGCCTCAGGCCTTGGCCCGGCTTTCCAGGACTTCAACGGCTGGCAGCACTTTGCCTTCGACGAATTCGAGGAACGCGCCACCACCGGTGGAAATGTAGGAGATTTGCTCGGAGACGCCATATTTATCGATGGCTGCCAGAGTGTCGCCACCACCGGCAATCGAGAATGCGGAGCTGTCGGCGATAGCCTTGGCCAGCACCTTGGTGCCGTTACCGAACTGGTCGAACTCGAACACCCCGACCGGACCGTTCCACAGAATAGTCTTCGACGATTTCAGCAGTTCAGCGAAGTTCGCTGCGGTCTGCGGGCCGATGTCCAGAATCATGTCATCGGCTGCCACGTCAGCGATCAGCTTGACGGTGGCTTCAGCGGTTTCGGCGAACTCCTTGGCAACTACCACATCCACTGGCAGCGGCACGCTGACCTTGGCGGCGATGGCGCGAGCGGTGTCCAGCAGATCCGGCTCGTACAGCGACTTGCCGACCGGGTGACCGGCAGCGGCGAGGAAGGTGTTGGCGATGCCGCCACCGACGATCAGTTGATCGCAGATCTGGCTCAGGCTGTTCAGCACGTCGAGTTTGGTCGACACCTTGGAGCCGGCAACGATGGCAGCCATCGGTTGCGCGGGAGCGCCCAGGGCTTTGCCCAATGCGTCCAGTTCAGCGGCCAGCAGCGGGCCAGCAGCAGCGACTTTGGCGAACTTGGCCACGCCGTGGGTCGAACCTTCGGCGCGGTGAGCGGTGCCGAATGCGTCCATCACAAACACGTCGCACAGCGCGGCGTATTGCTGGGCCAATTCGTCAGCGTTCTTTTTCTCGCCCTTGTTGAAGCGCACGTTTTCGAACAGCACGATGTCGCCGGCCTTGACGTCAACGCCGCCCAGGTAATCGGCCACCAGCGGCACTTCACGACCCAGAGCCTTGCTCAGGTAATCGGCCACAGGCTTGAGGCTGTTCTCGGCGGAGAATTCGCCTTCGGTCGGACGGCCAAGGTGCGAGCAGACCATGACGGCCGCACCTTTTTCCAGGGCCAGCTTGATGGTCGGCAGCGAAGCCAGGATACGCGCATCGCTGGTGACAACACCGTCCTTGACTGGGACGTTGAGGTCTTCGCGGATCAATACGCGCTTACCTTGCAGATCGAGGTCGGACATCTTCAACACGGTCATGGGTCGCACTTCCTACGGTTTTTTTGAAGTTGCTGTTTGCAGATAGTGTTCTGCAACGTCCAGCATTCGGTTGGCAAAACCCCATTCGTTGTCGAACCAGGCCAGGATGTTCACCAGTTTTGGGCCGGAAACACGGGTCTGACTGGCATCGACGATGGCCGAATGTGGGTCATGGTTGAAATCACAGCTAGCGTGCGGCAACTCGGTGTAGGCCAGCAGGCCTTTGAGCGGGCCGCTGGTGGCAGCCTCACGCAGAATCCGGTTGACCTCATTGGCGTCGGTCGCCGTGGCGGTCTGCATCGTGATGTCGAGGCAGGACACGTTGACCGTCGGCACGCGTACGGCTTTGGCTTGAATTCGTCCGGCAAGTTCCGGCAGCAGGCGTTCGATACCGCGTGCCAGACCAGTGGACACCGGGATCACCGACTGGAACGCCGAACGGGTGCGGCGCAGGTCTTCGTGGTGATAAGCGTCGATCACCGGCTGATCGTTCATCGCCGAGTGAATCGTGGTGATCGACACGTAATCCAGGCCAATCGCCTTGTCCAGCAGGCGCAACAGCGGCACGCCGCAGTTGGTGGTGCAGGAGGCGTTGGAGACCAGCAGTTCGTCGCCGGTCAGGCAATCCTGATTGACGCCGTAAACGATGGTGGCGTCGACATCCGCCTCGCTGGCCATCGGCTGCGAGAACAGTACCCGTGGTGCGCCGGCGTCGAGAAACCGCTGGCCATCTTCACGGGTGTTGTAGGCACCGGAACATTCCAGCACCAGATCGACGCCCAACGACGCCCAATCGATGCCTTCGGGGGTGGCACTGCGCAGAACCTTCACGCAATCACCATTAATATGCAGACAATCGCCGTCGACCCGTACTTCGCCGGGGAACCGGCCGTGGGTGGAGTCGAAGCGTGTCAGGTATTCGATGCTGGCCATGTCCGCCAGATCGTTGATCGCGACAATTTCAAACCCGGCTTTCTCGCCTCGCTCAAACAACGCACGCAAGACGCAACGACCAATCCGGCCGTAGCCGTTGAGTGCAACTTTGTAAGGACGCGGTTGAGGCATGGGGTTCTCGATAATGCGCAGGCAGACACAATGCTTATTTGCGGCACATCCCTTGTGGGAGCTGGCTTGCCAGCGATAGGGCCATCCGCTTCAGCATAAATGCTGACTGAACGGACGCTATCGCTGGCAAGCCAGCTCCCACAGGGAATTGCGGTGACCGCTAGATCACCGCGTTGCGACTTAGTCTTCCAGCAGTTCTTCAGCCTGACCCAGGATGTTTTCCAGGGTGAAACCGAACTCTTCGAACAATGCCGAAGCCGGCGCCGACTCACCGTAGGTAGTCATGCCGATCACGCGACCTTCCAGGCCCACGTACTTGAACCAGAAGTCGGCGTGAGCCGCTTCGATGGCGATACGTGCGCTGACCTGCAACGGCAGAACGGCTTGCTTGTAGCCAGCGTCCTGAGCGTCGAAAGCGCTGGTGCACGGCATGGAAACCACACGCACCTTGCGACCTTGCTCGGTCAGTTTGTCGAAAGCCTGAACCGCCAGACCAACTTCCGAACCGGTTGCGATCAGGATCAGCTCAGGCTCGCCTGCGCAGTCTTTCAGCACGTAACCACCACGGCTGATGTCGGCGATCTGGCCGGCATCACGTTCCTGGTGCTGCAGGTTCTGACGCGAGAAGATCAGCGCCGATGGGCCGTCCTTGCGCTCCAGAGCGTTTTTCCAGGCCACTGCCGATTCAACGGCATCGGCTGGGCGCCAGGTGTCGAGGTTTGGCGTGGTGCGCAGGCTGGTCAGTTGCTCGATCGGCTGGTGCGTCGGGCCGTCTTCGCCCAGACCGATGGAGTCGTGAGTGTAGACGTGGATCACGCGCTGTTTCATCAGAGCGGACATGCGCACTGCGTTGCGCGCGTATTCCATGAACATCAGGAAGGTCGCGCCGTAAGGCACCAGACCGCCGTGCAGGGCAACACCGTTCATGATTGCGGTCATGCCGAACTCGCGCACGCCGTAGTACATGTAGTTGCCGCTGGCGTCTTCAGCGCTGACACCTTTGCAACCTTTCCACAGGGTCAGGTTGGAACCGGCGAGGTCAGCCGAACCGCCGAGCAGTTCCGGCAGCATCGGGCCGAAAGCGTTCAGGGTGTTCTGGCTGGCTTTACGGCTGGCGATGGTTTCGCCCTTGGCAGCAACTTCAGCGATGTAGGCCGAGGCTTTTTCAGCGAAGTCAGCCGGCAGTTCGCCGCTCAGACGACGGATCAGCTCGTTGGCTTCGGTCGGGAACGCAGCGGAGTAGGCAGCGAAACGCTGATCCCATTCGGCTTCAACAGCGCGACCGGATTCCTTGGCGTCCCATTCGGCATAGATGTCGGCCGGGATTTCGAACGGGCCGTAATTCCAGTTCAGTGCCTTGCGGGTCAGAGCGATTTCCGCGTCACCCAACGGGGCACCGTGGCAATCTTCTTTGCCCTGCTTGTTCGGCGAACCGAAACCGATGGTGGTCTTGCAGCAGATCAGGGTCGGCAGCGGGCTCTTGCGAGCGGTTTCGATAGCGGTCTTGATCTCTTCCGGGTCGTGACCGTCAACGTTGCGGATCACTTGCCAGTTATAGGCTTCGAAACGCTTCGGCGTGTCATCGGTGAACCAGCCTTCGACTTCGCCGTCGATGGAGATGCCGTTGTCATCGTAGAAAGCGATCAGCTTGCCCAGACCCAAAGTACCGGCCAGGGAAGCGACTTCGTGAGAAATGCCTTCCATCATGCAGCCATCACCCAGGAACACGTAGGTGTGGTGGTCGACGATGTTGTGGCTTGGGCGGTTGAACTGCGCCGCCATGACTTTTTCTGCCAGAGCGAAACCCACAGCGTTGGCCAGACCCTGACCCAGCGGACCGGTGGTGGTCTCGACGCCCGGGGTGTAGCCCAATTCCGGGTGACCCGGAGTGCGGCTGTGCAGTTGACGGAACTGCTTGAGGTCTTCGATCGACAGGTCGTAACCGGTCAGGTGCAGCAGCGAGTAGATCAACATCGAGCCGTGGCCGTTGGACAGCAAGAAGCGGTCGCGGTCGGCAAACGATGGATTGCTCGGGTTGTGCTTGAGGTAGTCGCGCCAAAGCACTTCGGCGATATCCGCCATACCCATTGGGGCACCGGGATGGCCGCTGTTGGCTTTTTGCACGGCATCCATGCTGAGGGCACGAATGGCGTTGGCACGCTCACGACGGCTAGGCATCGCTGATCTCCTGGGAATTGTGAAACAGAGTGAAAAATCGAAACGGAAAAAAGGCGAGCATTTTCCCTCACCGGGATGCCTCGGGGCAATGACAGATAGTCATCTGCCGGCGTTTTTCCAATGGATAACGACGGTTTCTGCTGATGAAACCTTTCCGCTGTTCGTTTGTAGAGTTAACCAGCCAGTGAGAAGTGCCATTTATCGAGCAATATCAAAACTTTTTGATATTGGCCTTGCGATGCTTTCGAGCCGTCACTAGACTGCCAGCCCTATGAACTTACGTGTGCCTTCCATTCGCCATGACGACTGCGACGAGCTGGCGGCCCTGTGCAAGGCCGGCGGTGATCCGCTGCGGCTGAATGTATTGCGCGCACTGGCCAACGATTCGTTCGGCGTACTGGAACTGGCGCAGATTTTCGGTATCGGTCAGTCCGGCATGAGTCACCACCTTAAAGTATTGGCCCAGGCCGATCTGGTGGCGACGCGCCGTGAAGGCAACGCGATTTTTTATCGTCGCGCCCTGCCCCACACTGAAATGCTCGGCGGCAAGCTGCACGCCGCATTGTTGGACGAAGTCGACAATCTGACGCTGCCAGACGACGTACAGGCGCGAATCGCCCAGGTACACGGGCAACGTGAGGCGGCCAGCCAGGACTTTTTCGCACGGGTCGCGGAGAAATTTCGCGCCCAGCAAGACTTGATTGCCGGCCTGCCGCAGTACCGTGAAAGCGTGCTGGCCCTGCTCGACAAACTGAACTTCAATGGTGCTGCCACGGCCATCGAAGTCGGCCCCGGCGATGGCGCTTTTCTGCCGGAACTGGCGCGCCGCTTCGCCACCGTGACCGCGCTGGACAACAGCCCGGCGATGCTCGAACTGGCACGCCAGGTATGCGAACGTGAACGGCTGATTAACGTCAGCCTGCAATTGGCCGATGCATTGAACGGCACAAGCCTTCAGGCCGATTGCGTGGTGCTGAACATGGTCTTGCACCATTTCGCCGCGCCGGCCGATGCGCTCAAGCACATGGCCGACCTGCTGCAACCGGGCGGTAGTCTGCTCGTGACAGAGTTATGTAGCCACAACCAGAGTTGGGCCAGGGAGGCCTGCGGTGATCTGTGGTTGGGGTTTGAACAGGACGATTTGGCCCGTTGGGCCACCGCTGCGGGACTCGTTCCCGGGGAAAGCCTCTATGTAGGCTTACGTAATGGTTTCCAGATCCAGGTTCGCCACTTTCAGCGACCGACTGGCGACACTCACCATCGGTAAATTCAGGAAAACATCGAGATGAGCGAATACTCCCTCTTCACCTCCGAGTCCGTGTCTGAAGGACATCCGGACAAAATCGCCGACCAGATTTCCGATGCGGTGCTGGACGCCATCATTGCTGAAGACAAGTTCGCCCGCGTGGCGTGCGAAACCCTGGTGAAAACCGGCGTGGCAATCATCGCTGGCGAAGTCACCACTTCGGCCTGGGTTGACCTGGAGCAGATCGTTCGTGACGTGATCACCGACATCGGCTACACCAGCTCCGACGTTGGCTTCGACGGCGCGACCTGCGGCGTGATGAACATCATCGGCAAGCAGTCCCCTGACATCAACCAGGGTGTCGACCGTGCCAAG
>NZ_JBIUXX010000015.1:52054-109412 GCF_044744235.1 Pseudomonas sp. NPDC087346 | reverse complement strand
AACCATAACAACAAAAACGTTATCTAAAGATCAAACACTAAATAACACGTCTCCTCATACCATGTACTGATGTTCGGCTACGCCAGCAACGAAACCGACGTGCTGATGCCAGCACCGATCACCTTCTCGCACCAGCTGGTGCAGCGTCAGGCCGAAGCCCGTAAATCCGGCCTGCTGCCTTGGCTGCGTCCAGACGCCAAGTCCCAGGTGACTTGCCGTTACGAAAACGGCAAGGTTGTCGGTATCGACGCCGTGGTTCTGTCGACCCAGCACAACCCGGAAGTGTCGTACAACGACCTGCGCGAAGGCGTGATGGAGCTGATCGTCAAGCACGTGCTGCCTGCCGAACTGCTGACCAAAGACACCCAGTTCCACATCAACCCGACCGGCCAGTTCATCATTGGCGGCCCGGTAGGTGACTGCGGTCTGACCGGTCGCAAAATCATCGTCGACAGCTACGGCGGCATGGCCCGTCACGGCGGCGGCGCGTTCTCCGGTAAAGATCCATCGAAGGTTGACCGTTCGGCTGCCTACGCTGGCCGTTATGTTGCAAAGAACATCGTTGCCGCCGGCCTGGCCGAACGCTGCGAGATTCAGGTTTCCTACGCGATCGGTGTGGCCCAGCCTACTTCGATCTCGCTGAACACCTTCGGCACCGGCAAGATCAGCGACGACAAAATCGTCAAACTGGTACGTGAAGTGTTCGACCTGCGTCCATACGCAATCACCACCATGCTTGATCTGCTGCACCCGATGTACAAAGAAACTGCAGCTTACGGCCACTTCGGTCGTACTCCGCAGACCAAGACTGTGGGCGACGATACTTTCACCACGTTCACCTGGGAAAAAACCGACCGCGCCGACGCTTTGCGTACTGCTGCTGGCCTGTAAGACTCCCCGGCGACACAAAAAGCCCCGCACGGTTAACGCCGTGCGGGGCTTTTTCATGTCAGGGAAACACCCCGCAAAACACCTTCCAGCCCACCCCGAAATTCTGACCTAGCCTGCAAGCATCACCCCTGAGCAAGGACGCTCACGATGCTGCGTTTGTTGTCAGTTCTACTATTAAGCCTCACCAGCCTGATCAGCCATGCCAACTGTCCGCAATGGTCTTCTGATCAGGCACAGCGTGAAATCACCACCCTGCAAAACCAGATCAACCAATGGGACGACGCCTATCACCGCGAGGGTCGCTCCCTGATCGCCGATGAACTCTACGATCAATCCCGAACCCGACTGAGCGAATGGCGTCAGTGTTTCAATCTGCCATCGGCATCCGAACCGTTGCGCACGGCAGCAGGCCCCATCGCACATCCGATAGCCCATACCGGCCTGGATAAAATCCGTGACGCAGCAGCCGTCGAGGCGTGGCTTCGAACCCGCCAGGATATCTGGGCACAACCCAAAGTGGACGGAGTTGCAGTGACGCTGATTTATCGCGGCGGCCTGTTGCAGCAGGCGATCAGTCGCGGTGACGGAATCAAGGGACAGGACTGGAGCGCATCGGCAAAAAAGATCGGCGCCATCCCTCAACGACTGACGCAACCGCTGGACTTGCTGGTGCAGGGCGAACTCTATTGGCGCTTGAACGAACATGTTCAGGCCCGCTCCGGCAGCGTCAACGCTCGCGCCACCATTGCCGGGCTGATGGGGCGCAAAGACTTGAGCACGGAACAAGCGGCAGGCATCGGGTTATTCGTCTGGGACTGGCCGGAAGGCCCGGACAATCTGCCTGAACGGATTTCCACGCTAACGACGCTGGGCTTCGCTTCAACTGAAGCCTACAGCCACCCCGTCAGCAATCTTGCAGACGCGCAGCAGTGGCGCGATCACTGGTATCGCTCGCCACTGCCCTTCGCCAGCGATGGCATCGTTCTGCGCCAGAACCAAAGACCTGTTGCCGAGCGCTGGCAGGCACGCCCACCTTACTGGGCCGTGGCCTGGAAATATCCGTTCGCCCAGGTTTTGGCCGATGTGCGCGGCATCAATTTCAAGATCGGTCGTACGGGGCGCATCACCCCGGTGCTGGAACTGACGCCGATCACGCTTGATGACCGGCAGATCAAGCGCGTCAGCGTCAGTTCGATGAAGCGCTGGCAGGAAATGGACATCCGTCCGGGTGATCAAGTCGCGATCAGCCTCGCGGGCCTGACCATCCCGCGTCTCGATAGCGTCGTACTGCGCACAACTGAACGTGCAGAGATGAACATCCCGAATGCCGGTGACTTCCATGCCTTGAGTTGCTGGCAACCAACGCCAGACTGCAAAAGCCAGTTTCTCGCCCGCCTGACCTGGCTTGGCGGCAAACAAGGGCTGGCGATGCCACATGTCGGTCGCGGCACCTGGGAGAAACTTCTGGAAACAGGCCGTCTGAACAACCTGCTGGATTGGTTGACCCTCGATGAGCCAGAGCTTGCTAACATTGCTGGCTTCGGCGAGCGCAGCAGCGCCCGCCTGATTCACAGTTTTCACAGCGCCCGCCAACGACCATTTGTTCAATGGTTGAAAGCGCTGGGCTTGCCGCCCACAGGTCAGGCAATACTCAGCGATTCGTGGCAGACGCTGGCACAACGCGACATCGAACAATGGCAGGCAGAAGCCGGTATCGGCCCGGGCCGCGCGGCGCAATTGAGCGCATTCTTCCGCGACCCGCAGGTGCTGGCCCTGAGTGAAACCTTACGTGCCGCCGGAATCGACGGTTTCTGAATACGCAATCCCCGGCAGCGGGAACCCAAGGGCCGCCAAGCGCTCCAACAGCGCAGTGCCCCACCGACCCGATTGCTTTTGCACATGGAGCTTTTATGAAATTTCTCGCACCACTTGCCCTGCTGACTCTTTGTGGCGTCCTGGCCGCTCCGGTGATGGCCGACGAAGACGCCCCGGGACTGACCGGCTGCGCAGCCAAGAAGCAGGGCATCATCAACCAGATCGAACAAGCCAAGTCGCGCGGCAACGCCGATCAGCAGGCAGGTCTGGAAGCAGCGCTGGACGCAGTGAAAAAGAACTGCACCGACGCCGGCCTGAAAAAGGAACGCGAGAACAAGGTTCTCGATGCCAAGCACGAAGTGAGCAAGCGTCAGGCTGATCTCGACAAAGCCATGAAGAAAGGCGATGCCGACAAGATCAACAAGCGTAAGGACAAGCTCGCCGAGTCGCGCAAGGAACTGCAAGACGCGCTGGATGAAATCGACAAGTAAGCATCGGGTATCGCGCTGAAGGTCAAACCGCCTTCGCGACCAGGCTCGCTCCCACAGGATATACATTTCAACTGTGGGAGCGAGCTTGCTCGCGAAGGCGTCAGATCAAACTACACAGATCAGTGGTCGCGAAACTCTTTATGGCAGGCACTGCAGGCATCTTCGACTTTCTGCACCGCAGGCCCCAGGTTGCTGGCCTTGTAGGGCTGGACCTTGCTGGCGATCACCAATTCACCGGTGGCCGCTTCAAGATTGCGGGCCATTTCCTGAAAACGTGCCTGTCGCGACCAGACAGCGTCCTTGGCGCTGGTGTGATCTTCTTCGCGCACCTGCGGGAAATGCTTCCACGGCTCATGCGACAGAGCATCGAGTTTCACCGCACCTTCGGCGAATTTCGGCCCGTCGAACGGAATGCGTCCGCGCAACATGCCGCCCAGGTCTTCACCGGTCTTGAGCATTTGCTTGAAGATCGCCTTGCGTTGACCCAAAGGGGAATTCGGATCGACACCGCCGCAGGCGGACAAGGTCAGACAGGCCAGCAATACAACAGAAATTCTTTTAAGAGTCATGGTGGCTTCAGGTCACGGAATTCGGCGGCCAGTATCCTCGCGTCACCGGCAAACACCAATAGCCCTATTAAAAATACGGGTTGCTTGAGCGCATGGAGCACTTCGGCAACCGACACAGGAATTACTCCATGAACAGCCGCTTCAAGGCCTGGCGCCATCCACTGCTCGCAACCCTGCCGTTGCTGGCGATTCTTGCCGGCTGCACCGGTGGCGACAGCGCCAAGCCGAAAACCCACGCATTGGCGACTTATTCCAGCGCAACGTGGGAAGCTCTGCCGGCAGTGTCCGACAGCGATCTGGTGGCCGGTTTCGGCTCATGGCGCAGCGCCTGCACCCGACTCAAGGCTGATCCGGTCTGGGGCGGCACCTGCGCGGCAGCGGCCAATGTGCCGCAGAGCGCCAGCGAGATCCGCGCCTTTCTCAAGCAGAACCTCGATGTCTTCGGCCTGCGCGCTGAAAACGACAATTCCAATGGCCTGATCACCGGCTACTACGAACCGGTCTACCCCGGCAGCCTGACGCCAACCGAAACCGCGAACGTACCGGTTTACGGCGTTCCGGAAGACATGATCATTGTCTCGCTCGACAGCATTTATCCCGAGCTGAAAGGCAAACGCCTGCGCGGACGCCTTGAAGGTCGGGTGCTCAAACCTTATGACGATGCAGCGACCATTGAGTCCAAAGGGGTAAAAGCGCCGGTGGTTGCCTACCTCACCGACCCGATGAACCTGCAATTTCTGCAAATCCAGGGTTCCGGGCGAATCCAGACCCAGGACGGAAAACAGCTGCGGATCGCCTATGCCGACCAGAACGGCCATCCGTACCGGCCAATCGGTCGCTGGCTGGTGGAACAGGGCGAGCTGAAAAAAGAAGACGTGACCATGGGCGCGATCAGCAACTGGGCCAAGGCCAATCCAGCGCGCATCCCGGAACTGCTGGGCAGCAATCCGAGCTACGTGTTCTTCACCCGTAACCCGGACAGCAACGAAGGCCCGCGCGGCTCACTGAATGTACCGCTGACCGCCGGTTACAGCGCAGCGGTGGATCGCAAGGTGATTCCATTGGGTAGCCTGTTGTGGCTGTCGACCACTCGCCCGGATGGCACCGCACTGGTTCGCCCGGTAGCGGCGCAGGACACTGGCGGCGCGATTGCTGGTGAAGTTCGCGCGGATCTGTTCTGGGGCACTGGCGATGCAGCCGGGCAACTGGCCGGGGACATGAAGCAGCAAGGGCAAATCTGGATGCTCTGGCCTAAAGGCGCAGCGTTGCCGCAAGTGCCGCAGGTGGCGGATGCAGTAAAAAATTAATCGTTGAAATCAGCGCTGCCTGTTAGATAGCTATCGCGAGCAGGCTCACTCCCACATGGACACGTATTCCAATGTAGGAGTGAGCCTGCTCGCGATGAGGCCAGTCATTACACTCTGAAATCAGGCTGACACCACAAAGAAACTGATGATCAACCCCATCCCGACAAACCACACCAGCGAACGCGCAACCGCCCAGTCCGCCAGATAGCAAATGATGTACAGCAGGCGGCTGGTGATAAACAGCACCGCCAGCACATTGACCGTGACCAACTGCGCGGTCCCCACCAGGTGCGCAACGAGCACCGCCGCCGTAAATGCCGGCATCACTTCAAAACTGTTCAGTTGCGCCGCATGCGCCCGTCGAGCCAGCCCGTTGAGGCTTTCCATGAAATCCCGTGGATCATGGTTGTCACTCAGCCGGTAACCACCCACAGCCTTGGCCACGCCCGTACACACATACGGTAAAAAGATCGCGATCAACACACACCATAGAGCCACCGTCATAACGCCATCCTTTTTTCGAGTTATAGAATTCGCGGGCCATCAGAACTTCATTATCAGTATGCCGATCAGCACCAGCCCACAGGCTAAGAGCCGCGGCCTGCCAAAAGGTTCTTTCAGGTAACGCATACCGAACAGCACCACCAGAATCACGCTGATCTCGCGCAATGCCGCCGCTTCGGCAATCGAGCCCAGCTGCATCGCCCACAGCACCAGAGCGTAGCTGAACAACACGCAGAACCCGACCGCCAGCCCCAGACGCCATTGCTCACGCCAGAACTGCAAGAACGCCGGACGTTTTGCGACCCACGCCAGCAACGGAAACGGCCAGGCGCTGAGCAGCGTGACCCAGACCAGGTAATCCAGCGGATGCGACCAGCGCCGCAAGGCCTGACCATCGATGTAGGTGTAACAGCCGATGCACAGCCCGATCAGCGCCACCACCGGCAGCATCGTCCATGGCAAATGCTTTCCGCCGCCGCCCTGCCAAAGCAGGCAAGCCATGCCGAACGGGATCAGCATGATGCCGAAGATCTGCTGCGTGGTGAGCACTTCACCGGCGAAGATCAAGGTCAGCGCCAGCACCACCAGCGGCGACAGTCCACGCATCAGCGGATAGACCAGCCCCAGATCACCAACCCGATAAGCCTGAATCAGCAAATAGCGATACAGCAGCTCGAACGCCGCTGAAGCCAGAATCCACGGCCAGATTTCCACGGGTGGCAAGTTCACGAACGGCAGTGCGACGGCGACAAACAGCAGCGCCACAGTGTCCATGCACGCCACCACCAGCAGCCGCTCAGCGCTGAATTTGATCAAGGTATTCCACGCCGCATGCAACAGCGCCGCCACCAGTACCAACCCCGTTGCAAGCACGACCCACTCCTTATTATTTTTCACACGTCTGATGTTGACGGTGCCGCAGACTGAAACTCTTTGATGTTCAAAAAACAAAGAGTACCGCCAAGACTACCTACCGAGATCCAGAACATTCAATCTCTGCAACGCCGAGGCATGGTTGTGGTCAATGTGTCCGGCTGAACCACACATTTTCGCCAGGCAACCACTTACTCCGTGGTGAGGGGATTTATCCCCGACCGGCGGCGGAGCCGCCGTAAACCGGACAAACCGATTGCTCCTGACTCAATGCGATTGAATGGTTTGGGGCTGCTTCGCAACCCATCGGGGATAAATCCCCTCACCACAATTGAATCTTCGCTGTGTCGTCTATCGGTGTCAGCCCATCAAACCCTTGCGCCCAAACATCGGTGCACTCTTCTCACCCTCCATCCAAAGGACCCCGGATGCTTGAACTCGTCGCCGCTTTTATCTGCCTCACCACCCTCCTCACGTTCGTGAACTTCCGCTTCATCGGCCTGCCGCCGACCATCGGTGTGATGGTCACTGCACTGATGTTTTCCCTGTTGCTGCAAGGCCTGAGCTTCATCGGCTACCCCGGCCTCGAAGAGCGCGTGCAGCAACTGATCGGCCAGATCGACTTTGGCGATCTGCTGATGAACTGGATGCTCTCGTTCCTGCTGTTCGCCGGCGCGCTGCACGTCAACCTGAATGACCTGCGCAGCTATCGCTGGCCCATCGGCCTGCTCGCGACTTTCGGTGTATTAATCGCCACAGCAGTGATCGGCAGCCTCGCCTATTACATCTTCGCCCTGTTCGGCTGGCACGTGAGCTTCCTCTACTGCCTGTTGTTCGGCGCGCTGATTTCCCCGACCGACCCGATTGCGGTGCTCGGCGTGTTGCGTACCGCCAATGCTTCGAAACCGCTGAAAACCACCATCGTCGGCGAATCACTGTTCAATGACGGCACCGCCGTGGTGGTGTTCACCGTGCTGCTGGGCATCGCCCAACTCGGCGAAACCCCGACCGTCAGCGCTACGGCCATGCTGTTCGCTCACGAAGCGATTGGCGGCGTGTTGTTCGGCGGGCTGATCGGTTATCTGGTGTACCTGATGATCAAGAGCATCGAGCAGCACCAGATCGAAGTGATGCTGACCCTGGCGCTGGTGATCGGCGGCTCGGCGATGGCCAGCGAACTGCACGTCTCGGCACCGATTGCGATGGTGGTCGCCGGTCTGATCATCGGCAACCTGGGGCGCAACCTGGCGATGAACGACATGACCCGCAAATACCTCGACGGTTTTTGGGAGTTGCTCGATGACATGCTCAACGCGCTGCTGTTTGCGCTGATCGGCATGGAGCTGTTGCTGCTGCCGTTCAACTGGCTGCATGTGGCGGCGGCAAGTCTGCTGGCGTTGGCGATTCTGCTCTCGCGCCTGCTCACCGTGGCCCCGGCGATTGTGCTGCTGCGACGCTGGCGCACGGTGCCGCGCGGCACCATCCGGATTCTCACCTGGGGCGGTTTGCGTGGCGGTGTCTCGGTGGCACTGGCGCTGGCCCTGCCGCTGGGCCCGGAGCGTGATCTGATCCTGAGCATCACTTACATCGTGGTGCTGTCGTCGATCCTGTTGCAGGGTTTGAGCATCGGCAAACTGGTGAAACACGTCACCCGCGACGAACCGGCGAGCGTCGCCGAACCGGTTCGCCACTGATCATTTCTTGAGTTTCTGCGGATCAGGTTGCCCGGCCTGATCCGTAGCTTCCTTGGGCGGGCCGCCCTCGCTGCGGATCTGCGCATGGCTGATCAGAGCAAAAATGAAGCTGCCGCCAATGATGTTCCCGGCCAATGTCGGCCCGGCGAACACCAGCCAGAAATCACTCCACGGCAACTCGCCGGCAAACACCAGATATGACACCTCTGCCGAGCCAACGACGATGTGGGTGAAGTCGCCCAGCGCCATCAGGTAAGTGATGAGGATGATGATCCACATCTTTGCGCTTTCCATGGACGGGATCATCCATACCATTGTGGCGATCATCCACCCGGAAATAATGCCTTTGGCGAACATCTGGCTGGCGTGGTTTTCCATGACCTTGCGACCGATTTCAAGAAAGGCCAGATCGGTCTTGCTGTCGAAGATCGGCAACTCCAGCATCACGTAAGCCACGAGGATCGTGCCGCACAGGTTGCCGAACAGCACGACCGTCCACAGGCGGATCAGCCGGCCGAAATTGCCTAACGTCGGTTTGGTCATGACCGGCAGAACCGCGGTCAGGGTGTTTTCGGTGAACAATTGCTGACGGGCAAGAATCACCGCGAGAAAGCCTGCGCAGTAGCCGAAACTGGCGATCACCTTGAACTCGTCGCCCTCTGGCAACCGTGAGTTGAGCAGACCCATGCCCATCAGCGACAAGCCCATGGTCAGCCCTGCCGCGAGCGCCGACCACCACAACGCAGCGATGCTGCGCTCCAGTTCCTGATCGCCCTGAGTGCGGATGATTTCGTGCAACACCGCCGCACGGGGCGGCTGGCTTTTCTCGACTTCGTGTTTTTCTTCGGCCGAGAGGTCGGGGGTCTTGCCGTCGGTGGGCGTGGTCATGGCGTGGGAACCGGTGGGGGGCTTTTAGCTACGACCCCCACGGTTCACGGCTGTTCAGTGGCCAGATGAATCTTCGGTGACAGAACAATCGCCATCGCTAGCAAGGCTAGCTCCCACAGTTGACCGTGTTGCCAGGTAGGCCTCAGCCTAGTGTGGGAGCTAGCCTGCTAGCGATGGCCACGCCGCCGATGTCACTTGGTGACTAATTCATCTTCCTGGAACTGGTCTTTGACGTACTTGATCTCGGTCCGCCCATGCGGGGCCGGCAGGCCGTCTTCGCCGAGATTGACGAAGACCATTTTCTCGACCGTCAGAATGCTCTTGCGGGTGATTTTGTTGCGCACTTCGCAGGTCAGGGTGATCGAGGTGCGGCCGAACTCGGTGGCGGTGATGCCCAGTTCGATGATGTCGCCCTGGCGCGAGGCGCTGACGAAGTTGATTTCGGAAATGTACTTGGTCACCACGCGCTGATTGCCCAACTGGACGATGGCATAGATCGCCGCTTCTTCGTCGATCCAGCGCAACAGGCTACCGCCGAACAGCGTGCCGTTGGGGTTGAGGTCTTCGGGTTTTACCCATTTGCGGGTGTGGAAATTCATCTTCACTCCTGAGTGTCTTGCCGAACGATGGACGGTATCTTGGCAGACTGAGCGGTCATGCTCCATGCGGCTTCGACTATGGTCGCGATTAACGATCTTCATCTGGCCGACAGAAACCCTTTGGAAGATCAGTCTAGACGGCTATAATCGCCACCGTTTCAAAACGGTCATCTTCAATTGATACCGTTTTCCCGCCACCTGTCCGAGGGGCGCTGCAGCAGGTTCAACCTGTCAGGCTCGGATGGGGCGTTGACTGGCACTAAGCCGGACACTAAACGCACAACGGCGCCCATTCGCATACATTACGAATGGAGGCTCTTCATGAGCGCTGTTATCACGCCTGCAGATTTTACCGATTACAAAGTTGCCGACATGTCCCTGGCTGCCTGGGGCCGTCGCGAAACCATCATCGCCGAGTCGGAAATGCCAGCTCTGATGGGTCTGCGTCGCAAGTACTCCGGCGAACAGCCGTTGAAAGGCGCGAAGATCCTCGGCTGCATCCACATGACCATTCAGACTGCCGTACTGATCGAAACCCTGGTTGCCCTGGGTGCCGAAGTTCGCTGGTCGTCGTGCAACATCTTCTCGACTCAGGATCAGGCCGCTGCCGCTATCGCTGCTGCCGGCATCCCGGTTTTTGCCTGGAAAGGCGAAACTGAAGAAGAGTACGAGTGGTGCCTGGAACAGACCATTCTGAAAGACGGCCAGCCATGGGCTGCCAACATGATCCTCGACGACGGCGGCGACCTGACCCAGCTGCTGCACGACAAGTACCCACAGGTTCTGGATCGCGTTCACGGCGTGACCGAAGAAACCACCACTGGCGTACACCGTCTGCTGGACATGCTGGCCAAGGGCGAGCTGAAAATCCCGGCCATCAACGTCAACGACTCGGTTACCAAGTCGAAGAACGACAACAAGTACGGCTGCCGTCACAGCCTGAACGACGCGATCAAGCGCGGCACCGACCACCTGCTGTCCGGCAAGCAAGCGCTGGTCATCGGTTACGGTGACGTGGGCAAGGGTTCGGCCCAGTCCCTGCGTCAGGAAGGCATGATCGTCAAAGTTTCCGAAGTTGACCCGATCTGCGCCATGCAAGCCTGCATGGACGGCTTTGAACTGGTTTCGCCATTCATCGACGGCATCAACAACGGCACCGAAGCAAGCATCGACAAAGCACTGCTGGGCAAGATCGACCTGATCGTGACCACCACTGGTAACGTCAATGTTTGCGACTCGAACATGCTCAAAGCCCTGAAGAAGCGCGCTGTTGTCTGCAACATCGGTCACTTCGACAACGAAATCGACACCGCTTTCATGCGCAAGAACTGGGCATGGGAAGAAGTTAAGCCACAGGTACACAAGATTCACCGTACCGGCCCGGGCGCTTTCGACGCTCAGAACGACGACTACCTGATCCTGCTGGCCGAAGGCCGTCTGGTAAACCTGGGCAACGCTACAGGTCACCCGAGCCGCATCATGGACGGTTCGTTCGCCAACCAGGTTCTGGCGCAGATCTTCCTGTTCGGCCAGAAGTACGCCGACCTGTCGCCAGCCCAGAAAGCCGAGCGTCTGACCGTTGAAGTTCTACCGAAGAAACTCGACGAAGAAGTGGCCCTGGAAATGGTTCGCGGCTTCGGCGGCGTGGTCACTCAACTGACCAAGCAACAGGCTGACTACATCGGCGTAACCGTCGAAGGCCCGTTCAAGCCGCACGCTTACCGCTACTAACAGGCGCTGATTGCTCGCTCTCCCTGTGAGAGCGAGCTTGCTCGCGAAGGCGGTCTATCATTCAGCACCCATGTTGTCTGACTCACCGCCTTCGCGAGCAGGCTCGCTCCCACACGGGACTGCAGCGCCTCGAAGGTTCTTGTTTCCAAGGGTATGACCATGTCCCAAGACCGTCGCTACAGCTTCGAGTTCTTCCCGACCAAGACCGATGCTGGGCATGAAAAGCTGCTCAACGTTGCCCGTCAGCTGGCAACGTACAATCCTGATTTCTTCTCCTGCACCTATGGCGCTGGTGGTTCGACCCGTGATCGCACCCTCAACACCGTTTTGCAGCTGGAAAGCGAAGTCAAAATTCCCGCCGCACCGCACCTGTCGTGCGTCGGCGACAGCAAGGACGACCTGCGCGGCCTGCTGAACGAGTACAAGGCTGCCGGCATCAAGCGCATCGTTGCCCTGCGCGGCGACCTGCCGTCCGGCATGGGCATGACCAGCGGTGAGCTGCGTCACGCCAATGAACTGGTTGAATTCATTCGTGAAGAAACCGGTGATCATTTCCACATCGAAGTTGCCGCTTATCCGGAGATGCATCCGCAAGCGCGTAACTACGAAGATGATCTCGCCAACTTCGTGCGCAAGGCCAAGGCCGGCGCCGACAGCGCGATCACCCAGTATTTCTTCAACGCCGACAGCTACTTCTACTTTGTCGACCGTTTGCAGGCGCTGGGCATCGATACGCCAATCGTGCCGGGGATCATGCCGATCACCAACTACAGCAAGCTTGCGCGCTTCTCCGATGCCTGCGGTGCGGAAATTCCGCGCTGGATTCGCAAGCAACTGGAAGCCTACGGCGATGACACGCAAAGCATTCAGCGTTTCGGTGAGCAAGTGGTCAGCGAAATGTGCGAACGCTTGTTGCAGGGCGGCGCACCAGGGCTGCATTTCTATTCCATGAACCAGGCCGAACCTAGCCTGGCGATCTGGAATAACCTGAAGCTGCCGCGCTAAAAGTCGCAAAGAAAGATCAAAAGATCGCAGCCTTCGACAGCTCCTACAGGGGTTTCGTAGCTGCGATCTTTTGCTTTTAACGCCCGAAACAGAGCTTCTGCAGGCACTTTCTGGCTCTTTCGCATTTCTCGTCGTAATCTCAAGCCATGCCTTTGATCACGCAGTTATTCGCCGTGCTGGTTTTTGCTTGCCTGAGCTTCGCCGCTCGGGGCGAGAAGTTGCGTATTGTCACCGAGCCATGGGCCCCTTACGTGTACGAAGAAGGCGGCAAAAACCTCGGACTCGACTACGAAACCACCGCTGTCGTGTTCAAGCGCCTCGGGATCGAAGTCGAATGGCAATTCCTGCCGTGGAAGCGCTGCCTGTCGATGCTCGAAACCGGTCAGGCCGACGGCGCGCTGGATATTTTTCACAGCGATGAACGCGACGCCACCCTGCTCTACCCTGTCGAACCGCTGTCGGACGTCGAATTCGTGATGTTCTACGCCAACGACCGACCACACCCCTTCAGCAAGCTCGAAGATTTAAAGGGCCTGACTATCGGCACTTCACCGGGTTATCTGTACAGCCCCGACTTCAGTCAATCGACCTTGTTCACCCGCGAGCCCGCGCCGACCCACGAAGCCAACTTCGGAAAACTGGTGCGTGGACGTATCGACCTGTTGATCACTGATCGCCGTGTCGGTCAGCATTTGCTTGATCAGCTGGATATCCGCGATCAAATCACCGAAAACCCCATGGTCATTAGCCGTCAAAGCCAGTATCTGGCAGTTCGACGCAATGCCGGGATGGATTTGCTGGTGCAGCGTTTCGGCGCAGAACTAAAACGTTTCAAGCGCGAACCGGCGTATGCCGAGCTCAGCGCACGCTATGGCGCGGCTCCCGCAGGCGTCGCGCCGCTGGGCAATGCATCGGCCAACAGTAAAACCGTTGAGCAGCAGGAAAGCAGCGCGCAGTGATTGCTCTGTTATACTCCGGCGTTCCCGCCAGGCTCACGCCCGGACGCCCGGAACCGTAACAGGCCTCTCGACCGCTACAGCGCAGCTTTTCAGCCCGCGCGAGCGCTCCGGACGTGCCTTCGGAACCGCAGCAGGACCGGACGGGATTGCGTCCTCTTAAACGTGATTCGCGCCAGGCAAGACTCCCATTGGGCCAAGCCCTAACTAGAACAGGATTACTCATGTCCTTTGCTTCCCTCGGTCTCTCCGAGGCTTTAGTCCGTGCCATCGAAGATGCGGGCTATACCGAGCCTACTCCGGTGCAACAGCGGGCTATTCCCGCCGTGTTGCAAGGTCGCGACCTGATGGTTGCGGCACAGACAGGTACTGGTAAAACCGGTGGCTTCGCCCTTCCGATTCTGGAGCGGTTGTTCCCTAACGGTCACCCGGACAAATCCCAGCGTCATGGCCCGCGTCAACCGCGCGTACTGGTCCTGACCCCGACCCGCGAACTCGCGGCCCAGGTTCACGAGAGCTTCAAGATCTACGCCCGTGACCTGAAATTCGTCAGCGCCTGCATCTTCGGCGGTGTCGGCATGAACCCGCAGGTTCAGGCCATGTCCCGTGGCGTTGACGTTCTCGTCGCCTGCCCGGGTCGTTTGCTCGACCTGTGCGGCCAGGGCAGCGTTGATCTGTCCCACGTCGAAATCCTCGTGCTCGACGAAGCCGACCGCATGCTCGACATGGGTTTTGTGCATGACGTGAAGAAAGTCCTCGCGCGTCTGCCGGCCAAGCGTCAGAACCTGCTGTTCTCGGCGACGTTCTCCAAGGACATCACCGACCTCGCCGGCAAGCTGCTGCACAACCCGGAACGCATCGAAGTGACGCCGCCGAACACCACGGTCGAGCGTATCGAACAGCGCGTATTCCGTCTGCCGGCCAGCCACAAACGTGCGCTGCTGGCTCACCTGATCACCGCTGGCGCCT
This sequence comes from Pseudomonas sp. NPDC087346, assembly GCF_044744235.1. Taxonomy (NCBI): domain Bacteria; kingdom Pseudomonadati; phylum Pseudomonadota; class Gammaproteobacteria; order Pseudomonadales; family Pseudomonadaceae; genus Pseudomonas; species Pseudomonas sp. NPDC087346. The sequence goes on along the minus strand of NZ_JBIUXX010000015.1, from coordinate 95,120 downwards.
GGGAACAGGTGCTGGTGTTCACTCGCACCAAGCACGGCGCCAACCGTCTGGCCGAGTACCTGGACAAACACGGCCTGCCGGCTGTGGCGATCCACGGTAACAAGAGCCAGAACGCTCGCACCAAAGCCCTGGCCGACTTCAAGGCCGGCGAAGTGCGCATTCTGGTAGCCACCGACATCGCTGCTCGTGGTCTGGACATCGACCAGTTGCCACACGTGGTCAACTTCGAGCTGCCGAACGTCGATGAAGACTACGTACACCGTATCGGCCGTACCGGCCGTGCCGGTCGTTCGGGCGAGGCGATCTCGCTGGTCGCGCCGGACGAAGAAAAACTGCTGAAAAGCATCGAGCGCATGACCAAGCAGAAAATCGCCGATGGCGACCTGATGGGCTTCGACTCCAGCACCATTGAAGCCGAGAAGCCAGAAGTGCGTGAGCGTCCGGACGTTCGCAACCCGCGCAATTCCCGTGGCCCGCGTGGCGACGGTCCGAATGGCGGCGGCGGTGGCGGCGGTCGTAAAGACAAAGGCAAAGACAAGGGCAAGGAAAAACCGGCCGGCGAACGTGGCGAACGCGGTGAGCGTCCAGCCCGTCAGCAGAAGCCACGCGAAGGCACTCCGGCACGCGAACAGCGTCAGCCGAGCCAACCGCCACGCGCTTCCGCTGACCGTGCACCGGACGAGTTCCTTGATGACGATGTCGATAACTTCGGCAACCGCGTTGACTACGTACCGAAGCCGGCACCTAACGGCGGCCGCGGACGTCGTCCAGGCGCACCGGCTCAGGGCGCAGCTGCAGGCACCGGCGCACCGCGTGGTGGTCAGGCGCAAGGTCGTCAAAACGGCCCGCGCAACACCAACGGTTCGAGCACCGGCACGCCGCCAGCCAAACGCAGCGGCCCACGCAATGGTGCTCCGCGTGACGGTCAAGGTCGTCGTGACGAGGCGCCACGCAACCGTCGCCCGGCCCGCGAAGATCAGCCAAGCGCTGAACCAGCCGTGCAGAACCCGCGCAGCAATGGTCCGAAGATCATGCACAAAGAGTCGAAAGCCGACCGCTTCCCGACGCCTGAGCAGCTCGATCAACTGCCAAGCCGCCCGCGTGGCGAAAAACCGGCATTGCTGACCCGCAATCGCTGATTTGACGCTGCAATGAAAAATGCCCCGACTCGAAAGAGCCGGGGCATTTTTTACGCCTGCAAATACGCGCCCTGTGGGAGCTAGCCTGCTAGCGATAGCAGTGGGTCAGTCAGCACAAGTTTTGAATGTGTTGTCCTCATCGCCAGCAGGCTGGCTCCCACAGGGGTCTGCGGTGATTAGCAGAATGTGACAGACAAAAAAACGCCCCCGGCCTTATGACCGGGGGCGTTTTTGTGTGGCGGGCGAAAGTTACTTCGCTTTCACACCTTCAAACGAGATGTACAGCTCGACAGCGTCGGACTGAGGGCCCAGGTCCATCATCTTGCCGAAATCAGAACGCTTGATGCTGGTGGTGCCTTCGAAGCCGGCACGGTAGCCGCCCCATGGATCTTTGCCTTCACCCAGGAAAGTGGCCTTGACCACGATTGGCTTGGTCACGCCGTGCAGGGTCAGGTCGCCAGTCACGTCAGCAGTGTCTTTGCCAGCGGCGTTCTTGCCGGTGGATTTGACGCTGGTGGAGACGAACTTGGCGTCAGCGTATTTGCCCACGTCCAGGAAGTCTTTACTGGCGATGTGCTTGTCGCGCTCGGCGTGGTTGGTGAACACGCTGGCGGTTTTCACGTTGAATTCGATTTTGCTGTCTTCAGGCTTGGCAGCGTCAAAGCTGAACTTGCCGTCGATGTCCTTGAAAGTACCGGTGATGTAGCTGTAGCCCAAGTGGCTGATCTTGAAGTCAACGAAGGCGTGCTGGCCTTCTTTGTCGACGGTGTAATCAGCAGCCATCACGTTTGCGGACAGCACGGCAGAACCGATTGCCAGAGCGGCCAGAGTCTTTTTCAACATGCTTTCTTTTCCTTTGAGTCGAGGTTGAATTTCAGGCTTTGCGACCGAGCATTCGCGTAAGGGTCGCATCACGATCGATAAAGTGGTGCTTCAATGCTGCCAACGCATGGAGGCCGGAAAAAATTACCAGCGCCCACGCCAGCCAGAGATGAATCACCCCAGCGGTGTCTGCCTGATCCGGTAGCCCGGAAACCAGTGCAGGAACTTCAAACAGGCCAAACACCGGAATCCCGACACCGTCTGCGGTGGAAATCAGGTAACCGGCAAGCATCACAGCGAACAGCGCGAGATACAGAAACCCGTGGCCGAATTTGGCGCCGATGCGGGTCATGCGGCTGTAGCTTTGCAGCGTTGGCGGCGGCGGGCTGATAAAACGCCACAACACCCGCAACACCATCACACCCAGCAGCACCAGACCGATGCTCTTGTGCAGGTCCGGCGCGTCTTTGCGCCAGGTGCTGTAGTAATCCAGCCCAACCATCCACAGGCCGAGGGCGAACAGTCCAAAGACCACCAGCGCCACACCCCAGTGCATGAAGATGCTGACCCAACCATAGCGCGAAGAAGAATTACGTAGCTGCATTGCCCAAATCCTGTGAGAACTGCGAACCAAGACTAGCGAGTTATCTATCGAATTAAAGCGGAAAATTTCGCTTTGAAATATCGAGAAATACGATGAAGAGTGTTTAACAGGCGAGTTAAGGAAAGATTAAAAGCGAAAGTGTGACGGGATGTCTGGTATCTGACCCGAGATATGTGCAGTCAGATCCGGCCTCATCGCTGGCAAGCCAGCTCCCACAGGTTTCAGGGTTGAGCCCAAATTTTGTGAACGACTCGAATCACTGTGGGAGCTGGCTTGCCAGCGATGAGGCCCTTGCAGGCAATAAAAAAGCGCGGCATGAGCCGCGCTTTTTTTGTTCACCGCAAAGCCTTACTGCGCTTTGGCATCCGTCGCCGCTGCCGGAGCAGTCGCGGGTGCTGCCGGTTTGGCCGCTGGCTTCTTCGCCGGTTCAGCCTTTTTCGCCGCAGGCTTGGCCGGAGCTTTTTTCGCCTCGGTTTTGGCTGCTGGCTTCTTCGCTGCCGGTTTGGCCGCCGCTTTCTTGGCTGGCTCGGCTTTTACCGGAGCCGCTGGCTTCGGTGCTTCCACCGGAGCTGGCGCAGGTGCCGGAGTCGGTGCAGGCGCTGGAGCCACTGGAGCTGGAGCCGGCTCAGGTGCCTTCACCGGTTCTGGTTTCTTGTCATCATCCGAACCGCCGAACAGGTTGCTGAAGAAGTTGCCCTTCTTCGCTGCCACGGCACCCGCCGCGCCTGCCGCTGCTGCAGCCGGAACCACTTTGGCCGGTTCAAACGACTTGCCCGCCGCCAGGTCTTCCACCTGACTGGCTGCACGCTGACCAGTGCGCAATGCGCCTTCCAGAGTGCCCGGATACAAGGAGTCGGTGTGTTCGCCGGCAAACGTTACACGTTGCAGCGGACGTTCCCACAGACGCCAGAACTTGCTGATCTGCCCTGGGCCATAAGCCAGGTAAGCGCCACCCATCGACGGGTCGGTGCTGTAGCGACGGATTTCATAACCGGTGAACGAGCCACGGGCCTGTGGATAAAACGCGTGCAGACGGATCAGTACCTGATCGACCATCTGCTTGTCGCCGAACGCCTGCATCACCCGAGCGTTGTCGCCGGACAGGTTGATCACCACGTTGGCGCCGCCCTTCAAGGCTGGTTCGATCCAAAGCATGCCCAGACCGGCGTTGCTGTAGATCTCGCCGGACATCCGCGCCTTGCTTTCCCACACTGGCGTCTTGAACTTCAGCATGATCTGGTCGCGCCAGCCGTAGTTGGTGCCCTTGATCGCCGCCAGGTGCTGAGCATCCAGCGCCGGGGTCATCTGAATCTTGTTCAGGGCACGCAACGGCACCGCCAACACCACGTAATCCGCCTGATAGCCAACAGCGCCGACCTTGACGGTCACGCCGTCCTTGTCCTGGCTGATGGCCGATACCGGCGAATTGGTCTTGATGATTTTCAGTTGCTTGACGAAAGCCTGAGCCAGCACCGCGCTGCCGCCGACCAGACGCGAGGCGCGCAGGTCACGGTCGGACACGCCGCGATAAACCCGGCTCTGCTGTGCAAAGTACAGCAGCGACAGACGCGACGGTTCGTCGTAGTGGGTGCGGATATCCTGGTTGATCAACTGACGCGCAGTGGCCGGCAGATTCTGTTTGTCGAGCCAGCTCGACACGGTGATCTGGTCCAGTGCATGCAGGGTGTTGGTCGCCGTCGGGTTCTGCGGATCGTCAATCGAACGCGCCAGATCATCGAGGGTTTTCTCGTAACGCTTGATCGCTTCGGCAGTCGCGGGCTGCTTGGTCGCCAGATCAGCGGCGGAGAAATACTCGCCGTCGATCAGATAACCCGGAGTACGCACGAATTCCGGCGCAGGCGTGGTGCTCAGCTTGAACGTCGAAACGTACTTGTTCAGCACCGGCTGAGTCTTGTCGTTGCCGATCCATTCGCTGGTGGCCATGCCGGAGCGACCGCCCAGGCTCGGTTTGGCTTCCAGCAGCGTGACCTGCCAGCCTTTGTTTTGCAGCTCATAAGCAGCAGTCAGGCCCGACAGGCCGCCGCCGATCACGATCGCCGTTTTATCCTTGGCCAGCGCAGTCACGCTGAACAGCCCCAACATCACCAGCGCACAGGCGCGCAGCCAACCGACAGACATTCAGCGAACTCCGGAAATACACAGAAAAAAGCAGTTTTGCGGGTCAGACGACCCAAAGAACCGCGAAGAATACGTCAGCCATCAAAACGCCGCCAGCGACGTCTATCGGCCCATACAAAGTAGCTCAATCGACACAATGGGTTGTCCCCGTGCGACGCATTGCATAGGCTTGCGCGATTGTTTGCCCGCGCCTGACGCGAGCCGCCTCGAGGAGACTGTAAATGGGCCTGAATAATCAGTGGATGCAACGCGACCTCGCGGTGTTGTGGCATCCCTGCACCCAGATGAAAGACCACGAACAGCTGCCGCTGATCCCGATCAAGCGCGGTGAAGGCGTTTGGCTCGAAGACTTCGAGGGCAAGCGCTATCTCGATGCGGTCAGCTCGTGGTGGGTCAACGTGTTCGGCCATGCCAACCCGCGGATCAACCAGCGCATCAAGGATCAGGTCGATCAACTGGAGCACGTGATTCTCGCCGGTTTCAGCCATCAGCCAGTGATCGAGCTGTCCGAGCGTCTGGTGAAAATGACGCCGGAAGGCCTGAACCGGGTGTTCTACGCCGATAACGGGTCGTCCTGCATCGAAGTCGCGCTGAAAATGAGCTTTCACTACTGGCTCAACTGCGGCAAACCTGCGAAAAAGCGCTTCGTCACCCTGACCAACAGCTACCACGGCGAAACCATGGCCGCGATGGCGGTCGGCGACGTGCCGCTGTTCACCGAGACCTACAAAGCGCTGCTGATGGACACCATCAAGGTGCCGAGCCCGGATTGCTATCTGCGTCCGCAAGGCATGAGCTGGGAAGAACACTCGCGCAATATGTTCGCCGCCATGGAACAAACTCTGGCAGAGAATCATGACAGCGTTGCTGCGGTGATCGTCGAGCCGCTGATTCAGGGCGCGGGCGGCATGCGCATGTATCACCCGGTGTATCTGAAACTGCTGCGCGAAGCCTGCGACCGTTACGGCGTGCACCTGATCCTCGACGAAATTGCCGTCGGCTTCGGCCGCACCGGAACCATGTTCGCCTGTGAACAGGCGGGTATCCGCCCGGACTTCCTCTGCCTGTCGAAAGCCCTGACCGGCGGCTATCTGCCGCTGGCGGCGTGCCTGACCACCGACGAGGTCTACAGCGCGTTCTACGATGACTATCCGACCCTCCGCGCCTTCCTGCACTCGCACAGCTACACCGGCAACCCGCTGGCCTGCGCGGCGGCACTGGCGACGCTGGATATCTTCGAGCAGGACAACGTCATCGAGAACAACAAGGCGCTGGCCCAGCGCATGGCTTCGGCCACTGCGCATCTGGTCGATCATCCGAACGTCAGCGAAGTGCGCCAGACCGGCATGGTGCTGGCCATCGAGATGGTCAAGGACAAGGCCACCAAGGAAGCCTACCCTTGGCAGGAACGCCGTGGCCTGAAGGTGTTCCAGCATGCACTGGGGCGTGGCGCGCTGTTGCGTCCGCTGGGCAGCGTGGTGTATTTCCTGCCGCCGTACGTGATTACCCCGGAGCAGATAGACTTCCTCGCCGAAGTCGCCAGCGAAGGCATCGACATCGCCACCCGTGACAGCGTCAGCGTGGCCGTGCCGAAGGACTTCCACCCGGGTTTCCGCGATCCGGGCTGATTGCCATTTGAAGGTTTGAAGAGAACCTTGTGGTGAGGGGATTTGTCCCCTCACCACAAAAGCAAGCCACTGTAATGCAAGATCCAATTTTCCAGAGACCCACCATGAGACTGTCCCGCTTCTTTATCGACGCCCCGCTGAGCATCGGCGATCACGAATTGCCGGAGGCTCAGGCGCATTACATCAGCCGGGTGCTGCGCATGGCCGAGGGCGATGCGGTGCAGATGTTCGACGGTTCCGGCCATGAGTTTCGCGGTTCGCTGAAAGAAGTCGGCAAGAAACGCGTGACGGTGCAGATCGACGAGCAACTCGCCGGTCAGATCGAATCGCCACTGCACATCCACCTCGGTCAGGGCCTGTCCCGTGGCGAGCGGATGGACTGGGCGATCCAGAAAGCCACCGAGCTGGGCGTGAACGAAATCACGCCGATTTTCAGCGAGCGCTGCGAAGTACGCCTGAAGGACGAACGCGCCGACAAACGCCTGCTGCACTGGCGTCAGGTGGCGATCAGCGCCTGCGAGCAGTGCGGTCGCTCACGAGTGCCGGTGATTCATCCACCGGTGTTGCTGGCGGACTGGATCAAGCAGACCGAAGCCGATCTGAAACTGGTGCTGCACCCGGTGGCCGAGCCGCTGGTGAGTCATGCCAAACCGGCGACGCTGGCGTTTTTGATCGGGCCGGAGGGTGGGTTGACCGATGCTGAGGTCGAGCAGGCCAAGGGCAATGGTTTCCATGCTGCACGCCTTGGGCCTCGGGTGTTGCGTACCGAGACTGCGCCGGTAGTGGCGCTAGCGGTCGCCCAGCAACTTTGGGGTGACTTTTAAGGCCCCATCGCTGGCAGGCCAGCTCCCACAGGTTTTTGTGGGGTTCACAAAATTCGAGTACGCCTCGGACACTGTGGGAGCTAGCCTGCTAGCGATTGGCCGCAACTCGGTCTACAAGACGTAAAACAGAATCGCCACAAAGTGCAGCAGACTCCCGGCGATCACGAACAAATGCCAGATCCCGTGCGCATGCCGCAACCGGTGATCGAGAGCAAAAAAGATGATCCCTACGGTGTACAACACACCGCCCGACGCCAGCCAGGCAAACCCGGTCGGGCCCAGCGCCGCGATCAGTGGCTTGACCGCCACCAGCACAATCCAGCCCATCACCGCATAAATCACGATCGACAGAATCCGCGCCTCGGAGCGCGGTTTGATCTCTTGCAGAATGCCGATCAGCGCCAGCCCCCAGACAATCCCGAACAACGTCCAGCCCCACGGCCCGCGCAGCGTCACCAGACAAAACGGGGTGTAGCTGCCGGCAATCAGCAGGTAGATCGAAAAGTGATCGACCTTCTTCATGATCGCTTTCTTGCGCCCGCGCACGCTGTGGTACACGGTCGATGCGCTGTAGAGCACCAGCAGGGTAAACGCGTAGATCGCAACGCTGACAATCTTCCACGGACTGCCATCGAGACTGGCAATCACCAACAACCACACCCCGCCGACAAATGCCGCCACCGCCCCGACCAGATGCGTCCAGGCGTTCAATCGTTCTCCGTGATACATGTGTTGCTCACCTCAAATTCGTTACCGCAACGCGCAAGGCTCGGGCCTTGAGCGTAAAAGCGCAATGTTTCTGTTCAACGCCAGGATCAAAAGATCGCAGCCTTCGGCATCTCCCGCTGGGGAATGCGATCTACTGTAGGAGCTGCCGAAGGCTGCGATCTTTTGATCTTCAAGGCACAATCGAGCCATTCCAAAAAGAGTCCGCGACATGCTGATCGACGAAGAATTGACCCTGAAAAAACTCGAGGTGTTCCTCGCCTTCATGCGCACCGGCAACCTCGCCCGCGCCGCCGCCGAGTTGCAGACCAGCAATGTCAGCGTACACCGCGCGATTCATTCGCTGGAAAGCGCCCTGCGCTGCCCGTTATTCAAACACGAAGGGCGCAACCTGACGCCACTGGAAAGCGCCTACGTACTCGAAGAACGCGCACAGAAGCTGATTCAGGACGTGGTCGAAAGCGTGCGCCTGACCCGTGAAGCGGCCGGGTTCTCGGCTGAGCGCTTCAAGCTGGGGTCGCTGTACTCACTGACGGTGAAGACCGTGCCGCAGTTGATCATGGGTCTGAAGATCCGCCGCAGCGAACTCAACATCGACCTGATTCTCGGCTCGAATATCGACCTGTTGTACAAGCTGAAGAACATGGAAGTCGATGCGATTCTGGTGTCGCTGGACGACAGCATCAACGATCCGGACTGCGAGCAAATTGCGCTGTTCTCCGATGATATTTTCCTCGCCACGCCCGCCGACTCAAGGTTCGCCCAGCGCCAGGAAGTCGATCTGGCCGAAGTGCGCGACGAGACCTTCATCACCCTGACCCAAGGCTTCGCCACCCATCAGGACGGCAACCGGGTATTCAAGCAGGCGGGGTTCGAGCCGAAAGTGGCGATGCAGGTCAACGACATCTTCACCCTGCTGAGCATGGTCAGCTCCGGTGTCGGTTATGCGTTGCTGCCCGGAAGGATTGCGGCGGTGTACGAGAACCGGGTGAAGCTGATCCCGTTGCAGGAAAAGTACCGCTTGCAGCAGCATATTGGCGTGGTGTTTCTCAAGGCCAAGGAGCGTGATCCGAATCTGCTGGCGTTGCTGGCGGAGTGTCGGATGTACGCCAATCGCCAGGCTTGAGACGGAGTTGTCTGCATCGCTGGCAAGCCAGCTCCCACAGGGTTTTGTGTCGATCAGGAAATCAGCATTCAACACAAAACCCTGTGGGAGCGGGCTTGCCCGCGATGGCGTCAGCCCGAACGACAACTAATCTTCTGCTTAGCCCATCAACCCACGCATCGCCAGAAACAACACCGAAGGCCCAAGCAAACAACCCAGTGCGGTATAAAACGCCGCCGTCAGACACCCATAAGGCACCAGTTTAGGATCCGTCGCCGCCAACCCGCCGGCCACGCCGCTTGAAGTGCCCATCAGGCCGCCGAAAATCACCGCACTGCGCGGATTGTTCAGGCCGATCATCGGCGCCACGAACGGCGTCATCACCATCACCAGAATCGCCTTGATCAGCCCCGCCGCAATCGACAGCGCCATGACCTCGGAACTCGCACCAATCGCTGCCCCCGTCACCGGCCCAACGATATACGTCACCGCACCTGCACCAATGGTGGTCAGACTCACCGCATCGGTATAACCAAACGCCATTGCCACACCGACCCCGGCCACGAACGACGTGCCAACCCCGATAAACAGCGCCAGCACACCCACAAACCCAGCCCTTTTGAGTTCATCGACACTCACGCCGAACGCCGTGGCGACAATCGCAAAGTCGCGCAGCATCGCGCCACCGAGCAAGCCGATACCCGACAGCAGCGGAATATCCACCACGCCCTTCTGCCCACCGGTCAGCGCACCGCCGACATACGACAGCAACAGACCGAGCAAAATCGCAATGGCCGAGCCGTGCAGACGGCCCTTGGTAAAGGTGTTGGATATCCAGTAGGACACCCACATGGTCACGCCGACTATCAGGAAACCACTGATCAAACCGTAGCCGGTGATCGCTTTCATCATCGATTCGTACATGGCAATCACCCCGCAGTCTTGGCTGGAGTGATCGGCGCCGGGTCCTTGTTGCCGAGGCGCGTCAGCACCGGCACCAAAGCAAAGGCAATCACCACCGCGAGCGTCCCGGCGAGAATCGCCATCGGTCCGCCCTTCAGCGCGCCGTAAACGTTTTGCTGGGCGGCCATGGCGACGACGATGGGAATGTACACCGCACTCCAGAACTCGACGCCCTGCTCGGTCTTGCCCTTGAGCCAGCCGCTCTTGTTGAGATAACTGCCGATACCGATCAGCAGCAACATCGCAATGCCGACCCCGCCGACGTTGGCCGGCACACCGATCAGTTTGCCGAGCAGTTCACCGATGAAGATGCCCACCAGGGTACAAAAGGCGAGAAACGCCACACCGTAGATAATCATTGTTGTTGTCCTCAAAGTGCATCGTCGAATGTTGTTTTTGTTGTTCGAAGCTTGAGTCGGCGGTTTAAGGTCGGCGGCTTCCCTCCTCACGCAACAGCGCCTGCAAGGTGTCGAGGCGGGCACTGTCGAAGGCAATGACGGTTCCCTGTTCGAACACCCGGCGCGCCAGCCCGGTCAGCACCGCAGCGGGCGGCAGTTCGATCTGTAGACGTACGCCGCGCTCATAAGCGCTTTGCACGGTGCCGCGCCAATCCACCACGCGGCACATGTTGAAAGCCAAATCATCACGCAGGGCGTCGGTCTTGATGACCGGACGGGCGCGACTGCCACTCAGATAAGCGATTTTCGGAGTTTTCAGCTCGACGTTGGCGAAGGCTTCTGCAAGCTTTGCCGCCGGTTCATCCAGCAACGGACAGTGCGACGGCACGCTGACGGCCAGACGTTTTGCCAGACCGGCGCCACGACTGCGCGCCAGTTCGGCGACGGCTTGCATCGCCGCATCGCTGCCGGCAATTACCACTTGGTTATCGGCATTGATGTTCGCCAGATAAACCGGCGTTTCGGCGCTGTGAACCTGCGCCAGCAATGTTTCGACTGTGGATAATTGCAGGCCGATGATCGCGGTCATGCCGTAGCCCTGTGGATAAGCCTGCTGCATCAACTCACCGCGCAGGCTGACCAGATGCAACGCATCGCCGAAATCCAAAGCCCCTGCCACCACCGCTGCCGGGTAGGCACCGATGGACAGACCCGCGACGAAATCCGCTTGCAGTCCGTCCTGCAACAACTGTCGCGATGCCGCGACTGCGGCGATCAGCAAACACAACTGCACCGCCCGCGTGCCACGCAACACTTCGGGCGAATCCAGTTGCAGGACGTCTTCGCCCAGCACATCACTGGCCTCGATCAGGGTTTCCCGAGGCAAACGCTGGAGCATGCCCGGCTGCTGCGCGCCTTGCCCCGGGAACACCAGCAAACTGCTCACGCTGCCTGCTCCTGCGGATTCCATGGATCGCTGACCAGGCAGGCCTGATGCGCATTTTTCAGCAACACCTTTGCGGACTGCCCGGCCCATTCGCGCAGGGCGATTGCGCCAAATGGCGTCTGCAATTGCATATCGACCCGGCACGCCACCTGATCGAAAAGCTCAACAAGTTTGCGCGCCTGATTACGCGGCAACAGCTGCGGCGTGCGCAGGATCAGATCGAGATCGCTGTCGGCATGCATCGCCGCAATCCCGCTGGCCAGTTCGAACCCGGCACTGCCGCTGACACCCCAGACCCAACCGCAATCATCGAGCATCGGCCGCAATTGCTTGAGGGCATGAACCACCGGCAAATCTCTCAGGCTTTCAACATTGCACAGCGCTTCAGGACTGACGCGGCAAGCTATCGAATCAACAGCCATGAACGCCGCCAATCGTTGCTCTCGCGCCACACCGCGCACGCCGACAGCGACGAATCCCGAGTCCGCCAACGCCCGCCGCACCACCACCGGTTGCCCGGCCTTCAGCGACTCGACCGCCCACTCCGGCGCATCCGCCGGCAACTGCGCCGGGGTCATGCCCCAGAGCAGATCGTGAGCGAACAAGGTGCTCACCACTGCGCCCTCAACAATTCCCGCACGCGGCTGGACGCAGCACGATTTTTCGCGCCAAGACGATTGCTCAGATCTGTACCGGAGATATCGCTGATCGCCTGAGTCAGGCACTCGGTGACCCGCGCCAGATCTTCTGCGCTCGGCTGTTCAATCTGCTGCACCGACAAGGTTTCCCACAGCAGACCGAGGCTGGCGTAGCTGTCGATGTCATAGGCCATCGGCGGCACGCTGGCGGCCAACGCCTCAAGTTCTTCAACGCTGCGCAATGTCACCCGAGCCGCCGAGGCCTTGCCCATCGCATGCACCATCACCCCCGGATCACGCAGGGCGATCATGCGATTGGCCTGATAACCGTGGGCGAGAAACGCCCCGGACATGGCTTTGCCCACCAGCAGCGCAATCACCGGATGCCCGGCCAGTCGGGCGCGGGCATAACTGTCCGCCGCACCCGCCAGGGCCTGATGAATGCCGAGGGCTTCTTCGCGGCGACCGTAAGCCTGACTCGGCACATCGACGATGGCGATCAGCGCACGCTTCTGCGACTTGTCACGGTCGGCAGTGATCGCATCATCCACGGCCTTGGCCAGGCCCCAGCCTTCGAGCAGCCCGACTTCGCCGTTGCGGGCGCGAGGAAAACGGTTGTCAGGATCGGCCACCACCGCGAGCAAACGCCCGAGTGCGGTGTCGGCGACTTTCAGCGATGGCGGTAAACCTTCGACCGTCGCAGCGCCCGCGCTCAAGGCGTTGAACCAGTTCAAACCCCGCAGGGAATAGCCACTCATGAGCGCGCTCCTTGATACAGATCGCGAACCACCGAAGGTTCGATTTGCGGCTCGGCGTTCAACTGCGCCAGCCGTTGCAGAAACAGCGCCGACTGCTGACTCCGTGGCTGCGCCGGCAAGCCTTGCTGCAACAATTCGCCGACTTGCTGGCGAATCTGCGCCACGTCATCGGCGACATAACGATCCACCAGACCACTGGCGAAACGTTGCTCGCCACCGGTCAGGCTCCAGATGAATGGCCGATCACGCGAGTCGTATTCCTCGATCCCGGCTTCCTGCTCGATTACTTGCGGGCCATTCAGACCGAGGCGTGCTTCGCGGGTCACCAGCAAATAACTGCACAACCCGGCGGCAATCGACATGCCGCCAAAACAACCGACGCTGCCGGCGACCACGCCCACCACCGGTTGGTATTGCTGCAAATCGACAATCGCTGCATGGATGTCGGCAATCGCCGCCAGCCCGAGGTTGGCTTCCTGCAAACGCACGCCACCGGTTTCGAGCAGCAACACGGCGCGGGTCGGGATGCCTTTGCGGTTGTCTTCGGCGGCCAGTTCCAGCGCGCCGGCAATCTTCGCCCCGCCGACTTCGCCGAGGCTGCCGCCCTGAAACGCGCCTTCGATGGCGGCAATCACCACCGGCAAACCGTCTAGGCTGCCCTTGGCAATCACCACGCCGTCATCGGCCTGCGGCACCACGCCCTGACGCTCCAGCCACGGCGACATCACCCGCTGGAACGGATCGAGCAACTCACGGAAAGTACCGGCATCGAGCAAGGCTTTCGCCCGCTGCCGCGCACCGAGTTCGACGAAGCTGTGTTTGCTGAGAAGTTCTGCACTGTCAGTCATGGCCGATCTCCTCGAAGCCTTGTTCCAGACGCAGACGCACCACGCCCGGGGTTGCGCCGAAATCGTGGATATCGATGGCCATCGCCGGAGGCGTGGTGCCGTCGAACATCCGCGCAAACAGATGCTGCCAGCGCAACTGAGCACCGTTGACCGAGGTCTGCACATTGATCGTCAACTTGCCGGCCAGTCCCGGTTCGATCAGCACTTCCAGATCGCCCGAGCCGACACAACCCACCAGCGCACGACCGCGTGGCGGCTGCCCGGCGGGGAATTCAAACGATAGGGTTTCCATCAAAACGCTCCCTGAAGAATGCCGTCGCGCTCGATTCGGTCGAGCAATAAAGTGGCCGCAAGCAGGTCAGCGGCTCCACCGGGCGAGGCATTCAATGCGATGAGTTGTTGATCCAGTTCATTCAGGCGTCGCCGCCCGGCAAGGCTGGCGCTGCCGCCAGCGTCTAGCACCGCTTGCGCGCCGTGCTGCATGGCTTGCAGGCCTTGCTCGCCGGCGCGATAGAGCACGCAGGTATCGGCCAAGTCGGTCATGATCGCCAGCAGCGCGTCAAGCCGGGCGTTCTGTTCGCCATGCCCGGCAGCGCGGCTGCTTTTGAGTTGCGGCAGTCCGCGTTGCAGCACCGACGGGAAGCCGAGTTGCGCTTCTTCACGGGCGCCGCGAGCGCCGTAACGCAGGGCAACTTGGGCGCCGTGGCTCAGCGGACGCGGTGCGTAACGATCATCGAGCAATGCCAGACGTGCGGCGCGCAGGGTGACGGCGTTGGCGCTATTGGATTGCGGTTTCAGCGCGGCGGCAGTCACCAACAATCCCAAGGCCCAGATCGCCCCGCGATGAGTGTTCACACCGTTGGTGGTGGTGAGCATCGCTTGCTCACCTTCGCGACCGATCCGGCCAATCGCTTCACGCAGCGCCAGACCGACTTCGCCGATCTCGACCGCCGCTTCAGCCATCTCCTTGAACGCCGGCCACAACGACAGCGCCGAGGCGTGCATCAGCCCCAAATGCAGATCGGTGTGCGCGCCGTTGCCACGACGGTCGACCAGTGCCGGTTTCGGCGACAGATCGGCTTCGTCGATCAACGCATCCACGGCCAGATCTGCCAGCCGTTCGGTCAGCGACAGTGGTTTCGCTTGCAGGTTAAGTGCGTGCATTACCAACTCCTGAACTTGGCGGGCGGGTTGTAGAGGCCGCCGGACCACTCGACCAGATCGGCCACGCTCTTCGCCGCCAGCAGTTCGCGGGTGGCGTCGGTGCGGCGGATGCCGAGGTCTTCGGGCAGCGCGATCAAACCTTCGCGGCGCATGCGTGCGGTGTCTTTCGGGTTGTGGCCCAGGCCGATGGCGGTGACCCCGGCGACAGCGGCGATCATTGCCTGGCGCTCTTCCAGCGAGCGCGCCTTGTACAGATAGGCGATGCCTTCTTCGGTCAGCAGGTGAGTGACGTCGTCGCCGTAGATCATGATCGGCGCCAGCGGCATGCCGCTTTTCTTCGCCACTTCCACCGCGTCGAGGGTTTCGACGAAGGTCGGTTTGCCGCCCTCCTGAAAAGTCTCGACCATTTGCACCACGAGTTTTTTGCCGCGTTCGAGCATTGGTTGCTCGGCATCGGCGTGGCGCATGTCGAGCCACGCCGGGGTGCTGTGACGACGGCCACGCGGGTCATGGCCCATGTTCGGCGCGCCACCGAAACCAGCAAGTCGCCCACGGGTGACCGTGGATGAATGACCGTCGCCATCGACTTGCAGTGTCGCGCCGATGAACAGGTCCACCGCGTACTGTCCGGCCAGTTGGCTGTACATGCGGTTGGAGCGCAACGAACCGTCGCGCCCGGTGAAGAACACGTCCGGGCGCGCGGCGATGTAGTTCTCCATGCCCAGTTCGGTACCGAAGCAATGCACGCTTTCGACCCAACCGCTTTCAATCGCCGGGATCAGCGTCGGGTGCGGGTTGAGCGTCCAGTTGCGGCAGATCTTGCCTTTGAGGCCGAGGGATTCGCCGTAGGTCGGCAGGATCAATTCGATGGCGGCGGTGTTAAAACCGATGCCGTGATTCAGCGACTGCACGTTGTGTTTTTCGTAGATGCCGCGGATCGCCATCATCGCCATCAACACATGCACGGGTTTGATGTGCCGTGGGTCGCGGGTGAACAGCGGTTCGATGTAGAACGGCTTGTCGGCCACCACCACGAAATCCACCCATGAAGCGGGAATATCGACGCGGGGCAAGTCGCTGACGTCATCGACCAACTGGTTGACCTGGACGATGACAATACCGTCGCTGAACGCCGCCGGTTCGATCAGCGCCGGAGTGTCTTCGGTGCTTGGCCCGGTGTAGATGTTGCCGGCCCGATCGGCCATGAATCCGGCGGAGAGCACGACGTTGGGGATCAGGTCCACCACCAGTCGCGCATAGAGTTCGATATAGGTGTGAATCGCGCCGACTTCCAGCAGACCGTCTTCGAGCAACTGGCTGATGCGCAGGCTCTGGGTGCCGGCGAAAGAGAAATCGAGCTTGCGGGCGATGCCGCGTTCGAACAGATCAAGGTGCTCGGAGCGGCCGACGCTGGGCATGATCATGTGCAAATCGTGGAGCTTGGCCGGATCAGCCTTGGCCAATGAGCGAGAGAGGAAATCTGCCTGCTTCTGGTTATTGCCCTCCAGCACTACACGGTCGCCGGGCAGGATCAACGCCTCAAGCGCGGCGACGATCTTGTCGGTGGGCAACACCACACCGTCGGCCAGATCGCGTACCTGCTCAAGGCGACGCTTCTTCTCATCACGCCGCCGCGTCCAGCGCGAGTCGGGGGATATTGTTGTTGTCATGCTCACTCCACGGGGTTCGCTTTCGTGGAGGTAAGTTAGGCGTGTGGATGCAGGGCATCAATCAAGCGCGGCGGTGAATCATTACGCTCAGCGTAACGTTTACCACCGCTATCGCGAGCAGGCTCACTCCTACAGGGGCCAGCGTCGTTCACAAATTCTTTGGCCGACGCAAAGTCCTGTAGGAGCTGCGGCACGCTGCGATCTTTTGATCTTGCTCCTTAAAAAGTCAGGATCAAAAGATCGCAGCGTGCCGCAGCTCCTACAGGGGAGCGTATTTCAAATGTGGGAGTGAGCACGCGGTTGACGGCCATTTCCGCCACCATCACCACCTGGGCGATGCCTTGCAGGGTTTTTCGGTGTGAGCCTTCAACCAGCGCCGCGTGGTTGTTGAGCATGACCGTGACCGACCCAAGCGATTCGCGCGCAAGGATTTGTAGGCTGTAGGGCGTAACACTGAGTGTCTTTAAACAGCATAAGTGCAAGGTGTTTATTGCCTTCCATAAACCGATGATTTATCTGTCGGATTCAGGTGATGCAACAGACGCCATCGCGAGCAGGCTCGCTCCCACAGGGTTCAGCTTCGTTCGCAAATTCTTTGCCCGACACAACCCCCTGTAGGAGTGAGCCTGCTCGCGATGAGGTCAGCGAGATCACTGAAGATTCTAGATCAATGGACCAGGCCAGCATCCACCAACAACTGCTCCAGCCCCAACAGATCCGGCACTTTCGCCACTTGCTCGCCCACTTGCACCGCCGCCTGTTCCAGCGCGCACAACGGCACGTCGACGTAACTCAACTGGCTGTCGAGCTTGTACGAGCGCGGAATCCCCTGCACCAGCAGTGCGATGAATTTCAGCTCGGGCAAGCCGCCGAGGGCGTTGAGGATGACGATTCGGGCGCGTTCGCCGATGACGATTTTCTGCCCGCAGGCCGACTCGAAACTCAGCAACGGAATCTGCCGCTGGCGCCATGACACGCGCCCGAGATACCACGGCGGCGTATCGAGATCGAACGCGCTGGACTGGTAGTCAATCAACTCGGCCACCGCGACGTTGGGCAGGATCAGGTTGCGATCCGCCAGCGGCAGCAACAGCCCGGTGAGTTGGCTGCTGCGCTGATTGTGCCGGCGTTCATGCATGTTTCTTGCTCCATTGGGCAATGCTTTCGAGCAGCACCGATTCCTGGTACGGCTTGCCGAGGTAGTCGTTGACGCCGATGGCCATCGCCCGGTCGCGGTGCTTCTGGCCGGTTCGCGAGGTGATCATGATGATCGGCAGGTGTTGCAGGCGTTCGTCGTTACGCACTTGCGTGGCGACTTCGAAGCCGTCCATGCGCGGCATTTCGATGTCGAGCAGCATCAGGTCCGGCATGTGCTCTTCAAGCAGCAACATCGCATCGACCCCGTCCTTGGCGGTCAGCACGTTCATGCCGTGGCGTTCGAGCAAGCGACTGGTGACCTTGCGCACCGTGACCGAATCGTCGACCACCAGCACCAGCAGTGGTTTCTGCGGTTCGCTCTCTAGTTCGGCATGCGCCGGATGCTGCGGCAGGCGCGCCTGCATGGCACGAATCGGCGCCAGCAGATCGAGAATCAGCACCACCCGGCCATCGCCGAGAATGGTCGCGCCGGACACGCCCTGCACCGCGCCAAATTGCGGGCCGAGGCTCTTGACCACAATCTCGCGAGTGCCGGCCATGGCATCGACTTGCACCGCGATGTGCCGGTCGTTGCACTGCACCAGCAGCACCGGCAACGGCAGACTCTGGCCGAGCAGTTTCGGACGTGGCGCGGTTTTCAGCAGTTCGCCGAGATAGCACAGTTCATAACGTTGCCCGGCGTAGTGATAGCTCGGCGGATCAAGACGGAAATGCCCTTCCAGATCATTCGGCAACACACGCACGATGCCGTCGATGGTGTTCAGCGGGATCGCGTATTGATCCTCGCCGCTCTGCACCATCAGCGCCCGGTTGACCGATACGGTGAACGGTAGCCGGATGCGGAAATGCACGCCCTGCCCCGGCACCGAATCAATGCTCATGCTGCCGCCGAGTTGGCGCACTTCTTCGTGCACCACGTCCATGCCGACGCCACGCCCGGAAATCTGCGTGATCTTCTCGGCGGTGGAGAACCCCGGCTGCAAGATGAACTGCAACACGTCGCGGTCGCTGATCTCGGCATCCGGCGCGAGCATTCCACGCTTGATCGCCTTGCGCCGCACGGCATCCAGCGGCACGCCCGCGCCATCATCGCGGATGTCGAAAATGATATCGCCACCTTCGCGGGACAGATCGAGGGTAATGTTGCCCTGCGCCGGTTTACCCGCCACCAGCCGTGCCTCGGCCGATTCCAGACCATGATCGACGGCATTGCGCAGCATGTGTTCCAGCGGTGCGGCCATGCGTTCCAGCACGTTGCGGTCCATCTCGCCCTCGGCGTTGCCGACAGTGAACGCGACGTCTTTATTCAGCTCTTCCGAGACCTGGCGGACGATGCGTTTGAGCCGCGGCAACATCCGTTCGAATGGCACCATGCGCGTACGCATCAGGCCTTCCTGCAATTCGGTGTTGATCCGGCCCTGCTGTTGCAGCAGGTTCTCGGCATCGTGATTGCGCCGGTCGAGGGTTTCCTTCAAATCGAGCAAGTCGGAGGCGGATTCGAACAACGCCCGCGACAGTTGCTGCAACTGCGAATGACGGTCCATTTCCAGCGGATCGAATTCTTCATAGCCCAGACGTTCGGCGTCGACTTGCTGACGACTGAGAATCCGCCCCTGGGTTTCGGTGTCGAGGCGGCGCAACTGATCGCGCATACGCTCGATGGTGGTTTCCATCTCGTTCAGCGCGACTTGCGCATCGTTGACCTGCTGTTCGATTCGGCCACGAAAAATCGAAGTCTCACCGGCCAGATTGACCAGTTCATCCAGCAACTCGGCGGAGACTTTGACCATGTCCGCACCCGCATCGGCGGCGGGTGCAGCGGCTTCGGTCTTCAGCGGGATTGGCAACAGCGGCGGTGTGTCGAGGGTCGCCGGGTGACTGAAATTCTGGATCGCATTGATCAGTCGATCTGCCGGTGGGCATGGCTGACCGGCGCGCACTGCGTCAAGCATCTGCGCCAAGCGGTCATGCCCGCGCTGCACCAGCGCGAACAGTTCGGCGCTCGGTTGCAGCACGCCACCGGAGAGGCTTTCGTAGAGATATTCCAGCTCGTGGGCGAGGTCGCCAATCGGGCCGATTTCGACCATCCGCGCGCCGCCCTTGAGGGTGTGCAGATCGCGCAGCAGGGTTTCCACTTCCTGACGATTGCCCGGCTCGGCCTGCCAGCGCAGCAGCGCGGCGCCGGAGTTTTCGATGATGTCGAAACCTTCTTCGAGGAAGATTTCCAACAGTTCAGGATCGTGGCCGGCGCTGTCGTGGCTGAGTGCGGGCGGGGTTATTTCGGAGTGGGCAGTCTGACCCTGGCGGAACTGACGAATCGCTTCGATCAGATCGGCTGCCGGGCTCAATGGCTGATGGTTTTGCAACTGCTCAAGCAACTGCGCCAAACGGTCGTGGCTCTTGTGCAGCAACTGGCCCAAGGCTTCGCTGTAGCCGCTGCGCCGATCAATCAGCACCTCGTAGAGACTTTCCAGTTCATGGGCCAAGTCGCCTATGGCATCGACTTCGGCCATCCGCGCACCGCCCTTGAGCGTATGCAAATCACGCTGCAACGATGACAGTGGTGCGGCGTTCTCTGGATCAGCCAACCAGCGCTGCAAGGCCTGGCCGGCGCTGTCGAGAATATCCACCGCCTCTTCAAGAAAGATCTCGACGATCTCGTCGTCTTGCTCGGTTTCATTGCCGGTTTGTGCCAGCTCAGCCGTGGCGGCACCCAATTCGTGGATGCTCAGCGTGCGACTGCCGTCGCTGCGGATCAGGCCCATCGCCGTCGGGTCGAGGCTCTCATCCAGCAGATCGTGCAAGGCGCGAATACGCTGCGGCTGCGGAGTGACTTCCTGGCCGGCAGCCAGTTCGTCGAGCATGTTGATCAGCGCTTCGTGGGCGTTCTGCGCTTCCTGAAAAAACCGTTCGCTGACCGCCAGACTGCTTTCTTCAACAGCGCCATACAGGTCGAGCAAGGCTTCACACAGCACGTCCACCGGCAGCAGATCGGCGAGGTGCGCGCCTTCGCCGAGGGTGGTCAATTCATCCAGCAGCGCGCTGAGTTCCTGACGTTCGCCGGGGTGTTGCTGCCAGCGCTGCAACAGGCTTTCGGCGTCGAGCAGAATGTCCATGCCCTGGGCGAGGAAGTTGTTGATCAGTTGTGGATCGCGCTTGACCCGCAAGCCACCGCTTGGCGCATCGAGGATCGATTGCAGGCGCTCGGCCAGTAACGTTTCGGTGCGTTTGATCAGCGCTTGCGCACCGGCAATCGGCGCCAGCGGATCATGCTTGAGCTGACGCAGGCCTATGCGGAACAAGCCTTCGGCTTCGAGCAGCAGTTCCACTTCGTCGAGGTCGAGCGGCAGTTGATGGGCCTTGAACTCGCGGGCCAGTTGATCGAGCGGCGCCGCCAGTGCGGCAATCGGTAAAACTCCGGCCATCGACGCGCTGCCCTTGAGCGTGTGCAAGGCGCGCTGCAATTCATCGCTGGCCTGCAACGGCACGTGTTCGGCGGCTTGATCAAGGAAACGATTGAGGCTGGCGAGATGGGTTTCGGCCTCGTTGCGGAAGATTTCCAGCAACAGTGGATCAAGCGCCGCGACGTCTTCCACGTCCTCGGCAGCCAACGGCGTATCACCCTTGGCCAGCGCATGGGCGCGGGCGGCCAGTTGATCGACATCGCTGCGCTGACGCTGGGCATTGGCGGCGAATTCGTTGATCAGTTCCGGCAACAGCTGCAAGGTGTCGGCGAGCAATTGCTGCACCACTGAGCCCGGCTCGACGCTGTGCTCCAGCACGCGGTTGAGCAGGTTTTCCACGGCCCACGCCAGCTCGCCGAGGATCAGCGCACGGACCATCCGCCCGCTGCCCTTCAAGGTATGGAAGGCGCGGCGCAATTCGGTCAGCGCGGCGCGATCCTGCGGATTGGCCGACCAGCGCGGCAGGTATTCGCGCAGGACATCCAGCACCTCGTCGGTCTCTTCGAGGAACACTTCGAGCAGTTCGTCATCCACCGGTTCTTCATCGTCCGGCGGCGGCATCAGGCTGCCGGGGGTGATCAGCGCTGGCGGGTTGAGCGCCGACACCGGGCTGGCCAGCACATCGGCCAGCGACTGGACGATTTGCGGGTCATCCAGCGCCTGCATGTCTTGCATCACCAGCGCTTCGCTGGGGCTGAGCACGTCGTCGAGCAGCGGCACATGCTGTGCGCCGGGTTGCTCGTCGGGATAGAAACCGAGGCTGGCGAGGCTCTTCTGGGTGATATCCAGCAGTTGTTCGCTCGGCGCTTGCGGGTCATCGCTCAAGCGTTCGAGGTAATACTCAAGACCGCTGATGACATCGGCGAGGCTGTCCAGTTGCTGCCAGCCTGGCGCGTGCTGGTCGAGCAGCAGATGCTCGCGGATGAAACCGTTGCACGCCTCGACCAGACTCGCCGCGCGACTCAGACCAATCACCGCCAGTGCGCCACGCACCTGGGTCAGCAGCTCCGGCAACGGTTGCAGTTGCTGGCGATCCCAGTCGGCGTCGATGTAGTCGACGATCATGTCCTTGGCCTGTTGCAGGCAGATGCGCGCTTCCTTGATCACGATCTGATGAATCTGCGTCAGGTCGGTGGTCGGCAGGCGCGAGTCTTCCTGGCTTTCCGTTTCGACCGTGCCGACCATCCCGGCCAGATTCGCTTCGACGTAGAGCAAAGCACCGGCAACGTCCATCAGCGTCGCGTCATTCGGTTCGCGCTGGCCTTGGGCGAGGCTCAGCACCACCGCCAGTTGATCGATGATGACTTTGCGTGGCTGGCCGAAACCAAGCACCGCGAGGGTGTCGGCGATCTGTCGCAACGGCGCCAACAGACTCTCCAGATCCGAGGTGTGCTGACGGTCGCTGCGCACGAACAGATCCAGCCGCTCCTTGACCCGCACCAGTTCTTCGCAAAGCGCGGCGAGCACCGAGCGCATCGCATCGCGGTCGGGGCCGGCCAGCCGCGCCCGTTCTTCGTCGACCATCGCGGTGTCGGGCAGCGCGTCGTCCAGAGAGTAGCGATCTTTCATGGTCAGCATCTGCCCGGTGGGATGTTCGGCTTTGGCAATATAGAACAACAGGCTCTTGAGCAGCTCTGGCGGTGGCGGCTGGTTGATCCCGGACAGGCCCTGTTCAAGCAAGCGCTTGAGCTCCTTGTCGGCATCCTTCAACAGGCTGCGCAGCGCCGGGCTGTTGGCGATGGCGCCTTCACGCATGCCTTCGACCAGCGCCGAGGCGACCTGCCACAACGGGCTCAACGGCGCGTCACCGCTCAGCGCTTCGAGCCGGGTGAAGACTTTGCCGAGGTAGCCGAGGTGGGTTTGATCGTCCTGCTCGCGCAGTAACCCGAGCAAGGCCATTTGCAAGGTCTGGCGCAACTTGCGCAGCACGTTCGGCAGCTCTGGGGGTTCGAGCAAGGCGAGTTCTTCGTCGCTCAGTGGCGGCAGTTCCGGCAGTTGCGGGCTGAACAGGCTGGTCTCGGACAACAGACTTTCACCGCGAGCGCTGCGCAGATCGTTGATCAGCGGCAGCACCACCAGCGGCAGATCGCGACGGGCGTTCTGCACCCGGTCGAGGTAGATCGGCAATTGCCCGAGGGCCTGCATCAGCAAGTGCAAGGCTTCGTCGCGATGGCTGACACGATCCTGCAACAACGCTTCGGCCAGATGTTCCATCTCTTCGGCCAGCAATGCGGCGCCGTAGAACTCGACCATTTGCAAGCTGCCGTGTACCTGATGGATGCACGCCAGGCACTCGGCCAGCCCGGGCGTTGCCTGCTGATCATCGAGCACGGCTTCAATCGCCTGATGCGCCTGTTTCAGCGTTTCGGCAATTTCGCCCTTGACCCATTCGAGGGCCACATAGTCGTGCCGATCACCCATAACCACTTCGCTCAGCGCCTCACGCTTTATCAGTCACCGGCGCGGACGCCGGCAAGGTGAAACCGGACACCGAGCGCCGCAACTGACTGGCCATTTTCGCCAGGTTGCCGATGCTCTCGGCGGTGGCCGTGGAGCCGGACGAGGTCTGCGAAGTGATCTGCTGGATCACGTTCATCGTCAGGGAAATCTGTCCGGCCGAAGACGTCTGTTGCTGCGCCGCGTTGGAGATACTCTGGATCAGCGCCGCGAGGGTCTTGGACACGCCTTCGATTTCTTCCAGGGCCACACCGGCATCCTGCGCCAGCCGCGCGCCGCGCACCACTTCGGTGGTGGTTTGTTCCATGGAAATCACGGCTTCGTTGGTGTCGGTCTGGATCGCTCGCACCAGGGTTTCGATCTGTCGGGTGGCGGCGGACGAGCGCTCGGCCAGCCGCTGGACTTCGTCGGCAACCACCGCGAAACCGCGTCCGGCATCCCCGGCCATCGAGGCCTGAATCGCCGCGTTGAGCGCCAGAATGTTGGTCTGGTCGGCAATGTCATCGATCAGGCTGACGATGTCGCCGATTTCCTGCGACGACTCGCCAAGGCGCTTGATGCGTTTGGCGGTGTCTTGAATCTGTTCACGGATGTTGTCCATGCCGTGGATGGTGTTGTGCACCACCTCGTTGCCCTTGTTGGCGATTTCCACCGAGCGCTCGGCCACGGCTGACGACTCGGCGGCGTTGGCCGAGACCTGATCGATGGATTGGGCCATGTCGCTGATCGCGGTCGAGGCTTCGGAAATCTGTTGCGCCTGATGCTCCGAGGCCTGAGCCAGATGCATGGCGGTGGCCTGGGTTTCCTGCACGGCGGCGGCGACCTGGCCGGCGGTGAGGTTGATGGTCGCGACCAGATCGCGCAGCTGATCGACCGAGTAGTTGATCGAGTCGGCGATGGTCCCGGTGAAGTCTTCGGTCACCGAGGCGGTCACGGTCAGGTCGCCGTCGGCGAGGTCTTCGATTTCATCGAGCAGGCGCATGATCGCGTTCTGATTGCGTTCGTTCTTCTCGGCCGTCTCGCGCAACTGACGGTTGGTTTCGCGCACCATGACCATGCCGATCAGGATGATCGAGGCCAGCGCCAGCAAGCCCAGCACATAACCGCCGATGGTGTCGGTGCTGCGCCCGCCCGCCAGGTTTTCAAAACCGTTGGCCAGGTGTGATGCTTCATCGAGCAGGGTCTGCGACAGGCTGAAGATATTGCTCGCCGACTCGCGAACCTTGAACAGCTCCGGCGAGGTTTCGAGGATTTCATCCACCGAGCCCGAGACAAACTGGAACAGTTCGGCAATCTCGCTCAGGCGCGCACGCGCATCGCGGTCTTCGACCTGGCTGATTTTCAGCGCCGGGTCGCCTTGCAACATACCGTTGAGTACCTGGCCAAAACGTGTGGCGTCACGGCCGAAAGCGTCGGCGGCCTGTTGCGAGTTTTCGTCGCCGGCCAGCACGGTGTTGACCGCGCCGAGGATGCGTTCCGCCAGCAGCGATTGACGCTGGGCCATCGCCACCTGTGCGGCCGGGGCGCCGCGTTGCAGGAGGATTTCCACGACTTTTTCGTATTCGATCTGCAACTGCGGCACGGTTTCGGCCAAAGTCGCGGCGACTTGATGCAGGGACAGCACCGTCTGTTCGCTGGAAAGAATCGCGTCGGTGTTTTTCAGCAGGCGTTCCCAATCCAGCTGCACGGCGCGCATTTCCGGGCGCACGGTGGACGGTGCCGGAGGCAGGCCGGTGGCCGCGTCACCCTTTTTCAGGTAACCCCAGCGCTGGGCGAAATCGTTGCGCGCATCGCTCAGCAACTTGAACGCGGCAGCCTTGCCGGCGGCGGCTTCGGTGGCGTTCTTGGCGATGCGCTGCGAGAGCACGCGCAGTTCACCGGCGTGACCGATGTACTGCTTGTCGTAGTTCGCCTGGGTGTTGAGGTACGCGAAGTTGGCGAACAGCAACATGATGAACACGATCAGTGCGATGAACAGCACGATGATCTGCGAGCGACTGCGCGATCCTTCCGCCGACTTGCCTGTTTTTGCTTTTATCATCGGTCCTCGCCTAATTTGAAGCTCACCGAAAGAACCTGTGGGAGCTAGCCTGCTAGCGATTGAACGATGGCGCGGTGTGCTTGATGCACTGCGGCGCCTGAATCGCTAGCAGGCTAGCTCCCACATGGGTTCTCTGTTGTTGCGGTTATATTGCTACGTGCATGAATACCGGCGACCGCGCCAGCGCAAACAGGCTGAACACCCGCCAGTTCTGCTCACGTCGAAAATACCCGGTGACGAACTCGGCCTTGGAACCCTGTCGTTTGCTGATCGAGATCGGCTCGAAGCTGTCCTGTTCGAAATGCTGCAAACCGAACACCTCATCGACCATCAACCCGGCGAACACGTCCTGATGCTCGACCACCAGCACTCGCCGCTGTTTGCGCAGCGGCGACAGCTCATGGCCGAAGAAACCGCACAGGTCCATGATCGGCAACAACCGTCCGCGCAGATTAGCCACACCCTTGACCCATGGCTTGACCCCGGGCAACTGAGTGAAGCGCGGTTCGTGCAGCACTTCACTGACTTCACCCATCGGCGCGACATACCAGTGCTCGCCGAGACGAAAGCCGATACCGCTCCAGCGATCCTGACGGCCGGGCTGCGACGGCAGATCCGCCGCCAGCAGGCGGCAGCGCTGGTCGATCTGCCACAGCAGTTCGAAAGCGGTCAGCGATTGGCTCATGGTCGCGCGATCAACCCTTCAGTACGTTGTTCAGGGTCTTGATCAGGGTGTCTTCGTCGACCGGTTTGGTCAGGTAATCCTTGGCGCCCTGGCGTGTGCCCCAGACCTTGTCGGTTTCCTGATCCTTGGTGGTGATGATGATCACCGGGATGTGCCCGGTTTCCGGGTCTTTGGTCAGCTGTCGGGTGGCCTGAAAACCGTTAAGGCCGGGCATGACGATGTCCATCAGCACCGCGTCGGGTTTTTCCTGGCGGGCCAGTGCCACGCCATCGGCGCCGTTTTCGGCTTTCAACACTTCATGGCCGTGCTTTTCGAGCATGCCGGTCAGTTTGTACATTTCGGTCGGCGAATCATCGACGATCAGGATACGTGCCATGGTCTTCCCCATTTTTCTTGTCGACATCCGGCCCGCTGGCCGAGCGTCTCTGTACGTGTCTTACTGCGGCAAAACGGCGGCGAAGCCCGGAACATGGGCCTGAATCGCACTGAGCAGTTCTTCCTTGCTGAAAGGCTTGGTCAAAAATTGATCAGAACCGACAATCCGCCCCTTGGCCTTGTCGAACAGTCCGTCCCGGGACGACAGCATGATCACTGGCGTGGCCTTGAACGCACTGTTGTTCTTGATTAAAGCGCAGGTCTGATAACCATCCAGACGCGGCATCATGATGTCGACAAAAATGATCCCGGGATGGTTGTCGGCGATCTTCGCCAGAGCGTCGAAACCGTCGATCGCCGTGATGACTTCACAACCCACATTTTTCAACAATGTTTCGGCGGTGCGGCGAATCGTTTTCGAGTCGTCGATCACCATGACCTTCAAGGCGCTGGACTGCTGTTCCATAAGAGGGCTCTACCGTCGCCTTTGCGAATCAATTTGTCCGTTTACGAGTAATCGATAGCTCGAAACCCTTGATGCTCAAGGGCCAGCATGACTTGGCAGCCTTTTTAGCACAGTCTCCTTATCCAATCTATCGACGGGTTTTTCCTTGACCGAAAACCCGCCCGGAGCCACTCTGACGCCACTTTTTCAATACCGATCCGGTAGCCAATTTTCGAGGAAAACCCAATGAGCGTTCGCGTCGGGATTGTCATGGACCCTATCGCCAGCATTTCCTATAAAAAGGATAGCTCGCTGGCCATGCTGCTGGCCGCGCAAAAGCGTGGCTGGGAACTGTTCTATATGGAACAGCGCGACCTGTATCAGGCCGAAGGCCAGGCCCGGGCGCGGATGCGCCCGCTGAAAGTCTTCGCCAACCCGGAAAAATGGTTCGAACTGGATGCCGAGCAGGATTCGCTGCTCAGCGACCTCGACGTGATCCTGATGCGCAAGGACCCGCCGTTCGACATGGAGTTCGTCTACTCCACTTACCTGCTCGAACAGGCTGAAGCCGCTGGTGTACTGGTGGTCAACAAACCGCAGAGCCTGCGCGACTGCAATGAAAAGCTGTTCGCCACGCTGTTCCCGCAGTGCACGCCGCCGACCGTGGTCAGTCGTCGTGCCGATGTCCTGCGCGAATTTGCCGCCAAGCACGGCGACGTGATCCTCAAGCCACTCGACGGTATGGGCGGCACGTCGATCTTCCGCCATCGCGTCGGTGATCCGAACCTGTCGGTGATTCTGGAAACCCTCACCGCCCTCGGTGGCCAGCAAATCATGGGCCAGGCTTACCTGCCCGCGATCAAGGATGGCGACAAACGCATCCTGATGATCGACGGCGAACCGGTGGATTACTGCCTGGCGCGGATTCCGGCGCAAGGTGAAACCCGTGGCAACCTCGCCGCCGGTGGTCGTGGCGAAGCCCGTCCGCTGACCGACAAGGATCGCTGGATCGCCGCACAAGTCGGCCCGACCCTGCGTGAAAAAGGCCTGCTGTTCGTCGGTCTGGATGTGATCGGTGAGCATCTGACCGAGATCAACGTCACCAGCCCGACCTGCATCCGCGAAATCGACAACGCCTTTGGCACCGACATCGGCGGGATGCTGATGGATGCCATCGATCAGAAGCTCAAGGCTCGTTGAGATAGAACAACCAAGATGAAACCAACATTGCGTTATCATGCGCGGCCTGTGAAAAACGCGATGTTGGTTTTCTTGTCATGACACTTCCGTCCGAACTGCCCGCTGAACTCGCCCACCGTGGCGCGCGCCCGGCCGATCGCCTCGGATTTACCCTGTTTCTCGCGGCGCTGATTCATTTGGCGCTGCTGCTCGGCGTCGGCTTCACGATGGTCGAGCCCAAGCAAATCAGCAAAACCCTGGAAATCACCCTCGCCACGTTCAAGAGCGAGACCAAGCCCAAAAAGGCGGATTTCCTCGCTCAGGAAAACCAGGAAGGCAGCGGCACCCTGGACAAGAAGGCGATTCCCAAGACCACCGAGGTCGCGCCGTTCCAGGACAATCAGGTCAAGAAGGTCACTCCGCCACCGGCCGCCAAGGCTGAAGTGAAGGAAGCGGCGCCCAAGGCAGCCGTGACCACCATCGCGCCAAAACCGCAAAAGGCCCCGACCAAGAAGGAAGAGGCCAAGACCGAGACCAAACCGGCGGTCGAGGCGCCAACCTTCGACAGCTCGCAGCTGTCCAGCGACATCGCCAGCCTCGAAGCGGAACTGGCCAACGAACAACAGCTGTACGCCAAGCGCCCGCGCATCCACCGCCTCAGCGCGGCGTCGACCATGCGCGACAAGGGCGCCTGGTACAAGGACGACTGGCGCAAGAAGGTCGAGCGCATCGGCAACCTCAATTACCCGGAAGAAGCCCGCCGCAAGCAGATCTACGGCAACTTGCGGTTGATGGTTTCGATCAATCGCGACGGTTCGCTGTATGAAGTGCTGGTGCTGGAATCATCCGGCCAGCCGCTGCTGGATCAGGCGGCGCAGCGCATCGTCCGGCTGGCAGCACCGTTTGCCCCCTTTACCGGGGACCTGTCGGACATCGACCGCCTGGAAATCATCCGTACCTGGAAATTCGCCCGCGGCGACAAGCTCTCCAGTAACTGAACAGCACCCTGAAGGACTTTTGTGGCGAGGGGATTTATCCCCGTTGGGGTGCGAAACGCCCCCAAAACCCAGAGACCCGGCCATCCCTGACACACCGAGCCGAATGATTTTGCGACTGCTGCGCAGCCGAACGGGGATAAATCCCCTCACCACAGAGGCTCGCTCGCACATTGGGACTGTGGTGGTGCAAGTATCTCCAGCTTGTCAGTTTGCCCCCCGAACGCCACACTAGCGCACATGAAAAACGTCAGCCCCAGCTACCTCAAGCATCACTTCCTGATCGCCATGCCACACATGGCCGACCCGAACTTTGCCCACACCTTGACCTACATCGTCGAGCACACGGCCGATGGCGCCATGGGGCTGGTGGTCAATCGACCGCAAGAGCTGAATCTGGCCGACATCCTCGAACAATTGCGCCCCGACATCGATCCGCCAGTGCTGTGCCAGCATGTGCCGATCTTCATCGGCGGCCCGGTGCAGACTGATCGCGGTTTTGTCCTGCATCCTTCGGGCAAGACCTTCCAGGCCACCGTCGAGCTGGACGGTGATCTGGCGCTGTCGACTTCGCAGGACGTGCTGTTCGCCATCGCTGACGGCGTCGGCCCGGCGAAAAGCCTGATCGCCCTCGGCTACGCCGGTTGGGAAGCAGGGCAACTGGAGGCCGAAATGGCCGACAACGCCTGGCTGACCTGCCCGTACGACGCCGACATCCTGTTCAACACCAGCAGCGAGTTGCGCCTTGAAGCAGCGGCCCGGCACTTGGGGATCAACCTCAACTTGCTGACCAGCCAGGCGGGGCACGCCTGATGGCTCTGCGCCTGATTCTCGGCTTCGACTACGGCACCAAGCAGATAGGCGTGGCGGTCGGCCAGGTAATTACCGGCCAGGCCCGCGAACTCTGCACCCTGAAAGCGCAAAATGGTGTTCCCGACTGGAATCAAGTTGAAGCGCTGATAAAGGAATGGAAGCCCGACGCCGTAGTGGTTGGCCTGCCGCTGAACATGGACGGCACGCGCAGCGACATGTGCGAACGCGCCGAAAAGTTCGCCCGCCGCCTCAACGGCCGCTTCAACCTGCCGTTCTATACCCACGATGAACGCCTGACCACCTTCGAAGCCAAGGGCGAACGACTGGTGCGCGGCGGACAGAAAGGCAGTTACCGCGACAACCCCGTGGACGCCATCGCCGCCGCCCTGCTGCTGCAAGGCTGGCTCGACGAAAACACCGCATTGTTTGAATCCTGAAAAGCGCTACGGCGCTTCTCTTTTAAGTGATAACCCGCGCCAACGATCCGTGCTGTATCCGGACAACGAGGCTCGGGCCAAGAAGGAGCAACCATGAGCCTGCCAAATCCCGCCGAACTGATCACTCAGATGGCGATCCGCCTCAAGGCGCACCTTGCCCACCGTGGTATCAGCGAACCGCGTTACATCGGCATCCGCACTGGCGGTGTCTGGGTGGCTCAGGCCCTGCTTGCCGAGCTGGGCAGTGATGCGCCGCTAGGCACGCTGGATGTTTCCTTCTACCGCGACGACTTCAGCCAGAACGGCCTGCACCCGCAAGTGCGTCCGTCCGCCCTGCCCTTCGAGATCGAAGGCCAGCATCTGGTGCTGATCGATGACGTATTGATGAGCGGCCGCACCATCCGCGCCGCTCTGAATGAATTGTTCGACTACGGCCGCCCGGCCAGCGTGACGCTGGTCTGCCTGCTGGACCTGGACGCCGGCGAACTGCCGATCCGCCCGAATGTGGTTGGCGCGACCCTGAGTCTGGCCGCCCACGAACGGGTCAAGCTGTCCGGTCCGTCGCCGCTGACGCTCGAACTGCAAGACTTTGCCCTTTAATCCGCCCTATTGAGAGTCCCCCTCGCGATGACGCCTCTAGATACCAAGCGCCCGCTGCAGCTCAATGATCAGGGCCAGCTGCGCCACTTCCTCTCGCTCGACGGCCTGCGCCGCGAGTTGCTGACGGAAATCCTCGACACCGCCGACTCGTTCCTCGAAGTCGGTGCCCGGGCTGTGAAGAAGGTCCCGTTGCTGCGCGGCAAGACCGTGTGCAACGTGTTCTTCGAAAACTCGACCCGCACCCGCACCACCTTCGAACTGGCAGCCCAGCGGCTGTCGGCGGACGTGATCACCCTGAACGTCTCGACTTCGTCGGCGAGCAAGGGTGAAACGCTGCTCGACACCCTGCGCAACCTGGAAGCCATGGCCGCCGACATGTTCGTCGTGCGCCACGGTGATTCCGGTGCCGCGCACTTCATCGCCGAACATGTTTGCCCACAAGTGGCGATCATCAACGGCGGTGACGGCCGTCACGCGCACCCGACGCAGGGCATGCTCGACATGCTGACCATCCGTCGGCACAAGGGCAGCTTCGAGAATCTCTCGGTGGCCATCGTCGGCGACATCCTGCACTCGCGGGTGGCGCGCTCGAACATGCTCGCGCTGAAGACCCTCGGTTGCCCGGACATTCGCGTGATCGCGCCGAAAACCCTGCTGCCGATCGGCATCGAGCAATACGGCGTGAAGGTCTACACCGACATGACCGAAGGCCTGAAAGATGTCGATGTGGTGATCATGCTGCGCCTGCAACGCGAGCGCATGACCGGCGGCCTGCTGCCGAGCGAAGGCGAGTTCTATCGCCTGTTCGGCCTGACCACCGCACGTCTGGCCGGCGCCAAACCGGATTGCATCGTCATGCACCCGGGGCCGATCAACCGGGGGGTGGAAATCGAGTCTGCAGTGGCCGACGGCCCGCACTCGGTGATCCTCAATCAGGTGACCTACGGCATCGCGATTCGTATGGCCGTGCTGTCCATGGCCATGAGCGGGCAGACAGCCCAGCGCCAATTCGAGCAGGAGAACGCCCAGTGAAGCTCAGCATTCTCGGCGCACGCGTCATCGATCCGACCTCGGGTCTGGATCAAGTCACCGACATTCATATCGAAGCCTGCAAGATCGTCGCCCTTGGCGCCGCTCCGGCCGGTTTCAGCGCTCTGGAAACCATCGACGCCCAAGGGCTGGTGGCAGCTCCAGGGCTGGTCGACCTCAACGTCGCCCTGCGCGAGCCGGGTTACAGCCGCAAAGGTTCGATTGCCAGCGAAACCCGCGCCGCCGCAGCCGGTGGCGTGACCAGCCTGTGCTGCCCACCGCAGACCAAACCGGTGCTCGACACTTCCGCCGTGACCGAGCTGATCCTCGACCGCGCCCGTGAGGCCGGCAACACCAAAGTCTTCCCGATTGGTGCACTGAGCAAAGGTCTGGATGGCGAACAGCTGGCAGAACTGGTGGCACTGCGCGACGCCGGTTGCGTGGCGTTCGGCAACGGTCTGGAAAGTTTCCGCAACACCCGCACCCTGTGCCGGGCGCTGGATTACGCGGCGACGTTTGACCTGACGGTGATTTTCAACTCGCAGGATCACGACCTCGCCGATGGCGGTCTGGCCCACGAAGGCCCGACGGCAAGCTTCCTTGGTCTGCCGGGGATTCCGGAAACTGCGGAAACCGTGGCTTTGGCCCGGGATCTGTTGCTGGTCGAGCAGACCGGCGTGCGCGCGCACTTCAGCCAGCTCACCAGCGCTCGCGGTGTCGCGTTGATCGCTCAGGCGCAGGCGCGTGGCTTGAAGGTCACGGCGGATGTCGCGTTGTATCAACTGATCCTGACTGACGAAGCGCTGATCGACTTCAGCAGCCTGTACCACGTCCAGCCGCCACTGCGCACCCGCGCTGACCGTGATGGCCTGCGTGCAGCGCTCAAGTCCGGCGTGGTTTCGGCGATTTCCAGCCATCACCAGCCGCATGAGCGTGACGCCAAACTGGCGCCGTTCGGCGCGACCGAGCCGGGCATCAGCAGTGTTGAGCTGTTGCTGCCACTGGCGATGACGCTGGTCGAGGATGGCTTGCTGGATCTGCCGACCTTGCTCGCTCGTCTGAGCGCTGGCCCGGCCGAGGCGCTGCGCCTGCCGGCGGGCAAGCTGGCGGTGGGTGGCCCGGCGGATATCGTGCTGTTCGATCCGAAGGCCTCGACGGTTGCTGGCGAGACCTGGCTGTCGAAGGGCGAGAACTGCCCGTTCTTCGGCCATAGCCTGCCGGGTGTGGTGCGTTACACCCTGGTGGACGGCCGGATCAGCCACCAGGCCTGATATCCAGTTGCCCCAATCGCCAGCAGGCTGGCTCCCACAGGGATTTGTGTAGATCACAGATCCCTTGTGGGGGCCAGCCTGCTGGCGATGGCTTACTGGAAGGCGCCGCGGTTTTGCGCGTTACGCACCGAGACCTGATCGTTCAGCGTCCAGAAGTCATACAGCACGCCAATAAAGAACAACCCGCCCGTCAGCAAGTACAGTAATCCGCTGATCCACTTGCCCTGATACATCCGGTGCACGCCGAACACCCCGAGAAACGTCAGCAGAATCCACGCCACGTTGTATTCGATCGGCCCTGCGGCAAACCGCAGATCCGCTTCCCGGTCCATTGCCGGGATCAGAAACACGTCGATCAGCCAGCCAATGCCCAGCAAACCGAAAGTGAAGAACCAGATCGTCCCGGTCACCGGTTTGCCGTAGTAGAAGCGGTGAGCGCCGGTAAAACCGAAAATCCACAACAGGTAACCGATCACCTTGCTGTGGGTGTCTTTTTGCTTCACACGGGGAAGCTGATAGCTGTTCATGAATGGCCTCATTTGCGTCGATAGATAAATTTTTTCTGCATTTCTGTGACTTTTTTATGTCCAGCCGACAAGTGGTTCGCCAACGTTACACTTTGCTGAAAGCCTTGTGGGGCTTGGGTTGTGTCCGACAATTGCGCCAAATTGCCGCTTGTTGGGCGAAATTGACCGCCGGGTTGAATCGACCAACGGCCCCGGAAGGGACAAAAAAGCTGTTATAAAGTTGCGCGCTAACACATAAGAGCCACGCCTAATGCGACCATTCTTCAAGACATGGCTAACCATCTGCCTATTAATGCCACTGGCCGCCCACGCCACCAATCGTGAGCAACGTCTTCCCAACGTTAACGGTTTCACCCCTAAATCCCATGCTTCTGCCCCTTCGAGCAAAAGCAGCAAAAGCAAAACCACCACGCTGAGCAGCAAGAGTCACAGCAAGCTGGTGCCACCGATGGCGAACAAGGAAAGCAGCAACGTCCTGAGTCGCGCGGTAAACGTCCTCGGTACTCCTTATCGTTGGGGCGGCAGCAGCCCAAGTAAAGGCTTTGATTGCAGCGGTCTGGTGAAATATGCGTTCAACGACGCCACATTCGACCTGCCACGCACCTCCAACGCCATGGCCAGCGGTCACGGCGAGAAAGTCGAACGCAAGGATCTGAAACCGGGCGACCTGATTTTCTTCAACATCAAGAGCCGTCGGGTCAACCACGTTGCCATCTACCTGGGCAACGACCGCTTCATCCACGCACCTCGTCGTGGCAAAGCGGTGAGCATCGATACGCTGAACAAACCGTACTGGCAGCAGCATTACGTAGTCGCCAAGCGCGTACTGCCGAAAGAACCTGCCGGCAAGCAAATGCGCGTGGTTCAGCGCTAAGGCTTCAGGAAAGGCAAGATCAAAAGATCGCAGCCTTCGGCAGCTCCTACAGTTGATCTGTGTAGGAGCTGCCGAAGGCTGCGATCTTTTGCTTTCAGAAGTTATCCGGCGTACGCGCCTTCTCCCGCGCATGTTCACGGCTGATCAAGCCCTTGGTCACCAGGTCCTTCAGGCACATGTCGAGTGTCTGCATCCCCAGCGACCCACCCGTCTGAATCGCCGAATACATCTGCGCCACTTTGTCCTCGCGGATCAGGTTACGGATCGCCGACGTTCCCAGCATGATCTCGTGCGCCGCCACCCGTCCGCCGCCGATCTTCTTGATCAGCGATTGCGAGACCACGGCCAGCAAAGACTCCGACAGCATCGAACGCACCATCGACTTCTCGTCGCCGGGAAATACGTCCACCACGCGGTCGATGGTTTTCGCCGCTGAGGTGGTGTGCAGCGTGCCAAACACCAGATGCCCGGTCTCGGCAGCGGTCAATGCCAGGCGAATGGTTTCGAGGTCGCGCATCTCGCCCACAAGAATCACGTCCGGGTCCTCACGCAACGCCGAGCGCAGCGCCGTGGCGAAGCTGCGGGTGTCACGATGAACCTCACGCTGGTTGATCAGACATTTTCGCGATTCGTGGACGAATTCGATCGGGTCTTCGATGGTCAGAATGTGATGATGGCGATGGCTGTTGAGGTAATCGATCATCGCCGCCAGCGTGGTCGACTTGCCGGAACCGGTCGGCCCGGTCACCAGCACCAGCCCGCGTGGCGCATCGGTGATCTTGCGGAAGACATCGCCCATGCCGAGGTCTTCCATGCTCAGCACTTTCGACGGAATGGTGCGGAATACCGCCCCGGCGCCACGGTTCTGGTTGAATGCATTGACCCGGAAGCGCGCGACACCGGGGACTTCGAAGGAAAAGTCGGTTTCCAGATGTTTCTCGAAGTCCACCCGTTGGGTGTCGTTCATGATGTCGTAGATCAATTCGTGCACTTGCTTGTGATCCAGCGCCGGCAGATTGATCCGCCGCACATCGCCATCGACGCGGATCATCGGCGGCAGACCGGCCGACAGGTGCAGGTCGGAAGCTCCCTGTTTGGCGCTGAACGCCAGCAGTTCAGTGATATCCATGACGCTCCTCAATTCCAGTAGAATGCCGCGAACCTTCAGACCGCTGGCGCCTCTTGATGTCCACGATAGCAGACAACATTCAACTGGTTGGTTCACGCATCCGCGCCGCAGCCCAAGCCGCCGGGCGCGACGAAAACAGCATCCAGTTGCTGGCCGTGAGCAAGACCAAACCTGCCGAAGCACTGCGAGAGGCCCATGCCGCCGGCCTGCGGGACTTTGGCGAGAACTATCTGCAGGAGGCCCTGAGCAAACAGCTCGAACTGGCCGACCTGCCCTTGATCTGGCACTTCATCGGCCCCATTCAATCGAACAAGACTCGCGCCATCGCCGAGCATTTCGACTGGGTGCACTCCGTGGATCGCCTGAAAATTGCACAACGTCTGTCCGAGCAACGTCCGGAAAACCTGCCGCCACTGAACATCTGCATTCAGGTCAACGTCAGCGGCGAAGCCAGCAAGTCCGGCTGCACCCCGCAGGATCTGCCGGCGCTGGCGCAAGCCATCAGTGCCTTGCCGCGCCTGAAGCTGCGTGGGCTGATGGCGATTCCCGAACCGACCGAAGATCGCGCCGAGCAGGATGCCGCGTTCGCTGCTGTACAACGTTTACAGGCCAGCCTCGATCTGCCGCTCGACACACTTTCCATGGGCATGAGCCACGACCTCGAGTCGGCCATTGCCCAAGGCGCCACCTGGGTCCGTATCGGTACGGCCCTGTTTGGCG
Source organism: Pseudomonas sp. NPDC087346 (assembly GCF_044744235.1). Lineage (NCBI taxonomy): Bacteria > Pseudomonadati > Pseudomonadota > Gammaproteobacteria > Pseudomonadales > Pseudomonadaceae > Pseudomonas > Pseudomonas sp. NPDC087346. Next base: position 58,549 of record NZ_JBIUXX010000015.1, on the reverse strand, counting down.
CCCGCGACTATTCCCAATCTTGAACATTTCCAGATAAGGACCTGACATGAGCAACACACGTATTGCCTTTATCGGTGCCGGCAACATGGCCGCCAGCCTGATCGGCGGCCTGCGGGCCAAGGGTCTGGAAGCCGCACACATCCGCGCCAGCGATCCGGGTGAAGAAACCCGCGCCCGGGTCAGCGCCGAACACGGCATCGAAACCTTCGCCGACAACGCTCAAGCCATCGATGGCGCTGACGTGGTCGTGCTGGCGGTCAAGCCGCAGGCGATGAAAGCCGCCTGCGAAGCCATTCGCCCAAGCCTGAAACCGCAGCAACTGGTGGTCTCGATTGCCGCCGGCATCACTTGCGCGAGCATGACCGCATGGCTTGGCGAGCAGCCAATCGTGCGCTGCATGCCGAACACCCCGGCGCTGCTGCGTCAGGGCGTCAGCGGTTTGTACGCGACCAGCGAAGTCACCGCCGAACAGCGTCAGCAGGCCGAAGAGCTGCTGTCCGCCGTCGGTATCGCCCTGTGGCTCAACGAAGAACAGCAACTGGACGCGGTGACTGCGGTGTCCGGTTCCGGCCCGGCGTACTTCTTCCTGTTGATCGAAGCCATGACTGCCGCGGGCGTCAAACTCGGTCTGCCGAAAGAAACCGCTGAACAACTGACGTTGCAGACCGCTCTCGGTGCCGCGCACATGGCCGTTGCCAGTGACGTCGATGCCGCCGAACTGCGCCGCCGCGTGACTTCGCCGGCCGGCACTACGGAAGCTGCAATCAAATCATTCCAGGCCGGGGGCTTCGAAGCTCTGGTCGAAAAAGCACTCGGCGCCGCCGCGCACCGCTCGGCCGAAATGGCCGAACAACTGGGCAAATAAGGAGCCTTACATGATTGGATTGAACACCGCAGCGGTTTACGTGCTGCAAACCCTCGGCAGTCTTTACCTGCTGATCGTGCTGCTGCGCTTCGTGCTGCAACTGGTGCGAGCGAACTTCTACAACCCGCTCTGCCAGTTCATCGTCAAGGCCACTCAGCCGCTGCTCAAGCCACTGCGCCGGATCATCCCGAGCGTGTTCGGCCTCGACATGTCGTCGCTGGTGCTGGCGATCCTGGTGCAACTGGCACTGATGGCGCTGACCCTGCTGCTGACTTACGGCACCACCGGTAACCCGCTGCAACTGTTTATCTGGTCGATCATCGGCGTGACCGCGCTGTTCCTGAAGATTTTCTTCTTCGCCCTGATCATCAGCGTGATCCTCTCGTGGGTCGCTCCGGGCAGCCATAACCCGGGCGCCGAGCTGGTAAACCAGATCTGCGAGCCAGCCCTGGCACCGTTCCGCAAATTCCTGCCGAATCTCGGCGGGCTGGATCTGTCGCCGATCTTCGCTTTTCTCGCGCTGAAGCTGATCGACATGCTGGTGATCAACAATCTGGCGGCAATGACGATGATGCCGGAAATCCTGCGCTTGCTGATGTGAGCTGGTTCCGCTGGGACGGTGACGACTTGATCCTCGAGTGTCACCTGCAACCGGCAGCCCGCAGCGATGACTTCGCCGGGCTGCACGGTGATCGCCTGAAGATCCGCCTCACCGCGCCGCCGGTCGAGGGCAAGGCCAATGCGTATCTGATCGGGTTTCTGGCCAAGGCTTTTGGGGTTTCCAAGAGCCAGGTCAGTTTGCTCAGCGGTGAGTTGAACCGGCAGAAGCGGGTGAAGATTTGCTCGCCGAAGAAGTTGCCGGAGTTGCCTGATCTGGTGCGTCCCTGACCCCTGTGGCGAGGGGATTTATCCCAGTTGGGTGGCGCAGCCGCCCCCTGCATTGCGGCAGGCAAACCCGGTCGGCAGGTTTCACGACTGCTGCGCAGCCGAACGGGGATAAATCCCCTCACCACAAGGGCTGCGTTCAATGATTGAATCAGGCCCGATGGTTGCTTGCCGCTAACCCCACCGGTCTTTAGACTTACGCCTCATTTCAACGAGAGCAGGGTCGATGCCAACTGCCTTTCCCCCCGATTCTGTTGGTCTGGTGACGCCGCAAACGGCGCACTTCAGCGAACCGCTGGCCCTGGCCTGTGGCCGTTCGCTGCCAGCCTATGACCTGATCTACGAAACCTACGGCACGCTCAACGCGCAAGCGAGCAACGCAGTGCTGATTTGCCACGCCTTGTCCGGCCATCATCACGCCGCTGGTTATCACAGCCCCGACGACCGTAAACCCGGTTGGTGGGACAGCTGCATCGGCCCCGGCAAGCCGATCGACACCAACAAGTTCTTCGTGGTCAGCCTGAACAACCTCGGCGGCTGCAACGGCTCTACCGGCCCAAGCAGCATCAACCCAGAGACCGGCAAACCGTTCGGTGCCGACTTCCCGGTGCTCACCGTGGAAGACTGGGTGCACAGCCAGGCACGTCTGGCCGACCTGATTGGCATCCGCCAATGGGCGGCCGTGATCGGCGGCAGTCTCGGCGGCATGCAGGCGATGCAGTGGAGCATCACCTACCCCGACCGCATCCGCCATTGTCTGGCAATCGCCTCGGCCCCCAAGTTGTCGGCGCAGAACATCGCCTTCAACGAAGTGGCGCGACAGGCGATCCTCACCGACCCGGAATTCCATGGCGGTTCATTCCAGGAAGCCGGGGTGATCCCCAAGCGTGGCTTGATGCTGGCGCGCATGGTCGGGCACATCACTTATCTGTCCGATGACTCGATGGGCGAAAAATTCGGGCGTGGCCTGAAGAGTGAAAAGCTCAACTACGACTTCCACAGCGTCGAGTTCCAGGTCGAAAGCTACCTGCGCTATCAGGGCGAAGAGTTCTCCGGGCGCTTCGATGCCAACACTTATCTGCTGATGACCAAGGCGCTGGATTACTTCGATCCGGCAGCCAACTTCGACGATAACCTGGCCAAGACCTTCGAAAACGCCAGTGCCAAGTTCTGCGTGATGTCGTTCACCACCGACTGGCGCTTCTCCCCGGCCCGTTCGCGGGAACTGGTGGACGCACTGATGGCAGCGCGCAAAGACGTCTGCTACCTGGAAATCGATGCGCCGCAAGGCCACGACGCCTTCCTGATTCCGATCCCGCGTTATTTGCAGGCATTCGGCAATTACATGAACCGAATCACGTTGTGAGAAAGCCATGAGAGCTGATCTGGAAATCATCCAGGAATGGATCCCCGCCGGCAGCCGCGTGCTCGACCTCGGCTGCGGTGATGGCGAACTGCTGACCTGGCTGCGCGACAACAAACAAGTCACCGGTTATGGCCTGGAAAACGACGCCGATAACATTGCCGAGTGCGTGGCCAAAGGCATCAACGTCATCGAGCAGGATCTGGACAAGGGTCTGGGCAACTTCGCCAGCAACAGCTTCGATATCGTCGTAATGACTCAGGCCCTGCAAGCCGTGCATTACCCGGACAAGATCCTCGACGAAATGCTGCGGGTCGGTCGTCAGTGCATCATCACCTTCCCTAACTTCGGGCACTGGCGCTGCCGCTGGTATCTGGCGAGCAAAGGCCGGATGCCGGTTTCCGAGTTTCTGCCGTACACCTGGTACAACACGCCGAACATTCACTTCTGCACCTTCGAAGACTTTGAAGAACTTTGTCGCGAACGTGATGCGAAGGTCATTGATCGGCTTGCCGTGGATCAACAGCACCGTCACGGGTGGGCCAGTAAGCTATGGCCTAATCTGTTAGGTGAGATCGGTATCTACCGCGTCAGCAGTCCGGGGCTTGCAGATCACCGGATCGCGGTCTGAACCACGACATTCCGAGGAGAACGATCATGGGTCGTCTAGCGTTGTTGTTAATTACTGCCTGCCTGAGCGTCAGCGCTCTGGCAGCCGACGTCATCAAAAGCGAGCGCCAGGAAACCTTCGGCGACGTGACGGTGCACTACAACACTTTCAACTCCACTTACCTGCAACCGGACATCGCCAAGGCTGCCGAACTGATCCGCAGCAAGAATCAGGGCGTGATCAATGTCTCGGTGATCAAGGACGGCAAACCGTTGATCGGCAACGTCACCGGCACCGTCAAGGACCTGACCAGCCAGAGCGTGGCGCTGAATTTCCGTCAGGTCAGCGAACAGGGCGCGGTCTATTACATCGCGCAATACCCGGTCGATCAGCAGGAAATCCGCACCTTCGAGATCAAGGTGCAGACCGGTGACAAAATCAACACCATCAACTTCAACCAAGAGCTCTTCCCCGGCGAATGATGAACCTCAAGCAACTCGTACTGGCCAGCCATAACGCCGGCAAACTCAAAGAACTCCAGGCGATGCTCGGCGAATCGGTGCAACTGCGCTCGATTGGCGAGTGGAGCAAGGTCGAGCCGGAAGAAACCGGTCTGTCGTTCGTCGAGAACGCGATTCTCAAGGCACGCAACGCTGCACGCATTTCCGGTTTGCCGGCGCTGGCCGACGACTCGGGACTGGCGGTGGATTTCCTCGGCGGTGCGCCGGGCATCTATTCGGCGCGTTATGCCGACGGCAAGGGCGATGCGGCGAACAACGCCAAACTGCTTGATGCCTTGAAAGACGTACCGGAAGCAGAACGCGGCGCGCAATTCGTCTGCGTTCTGGCGCTGGTGCGGCACGCCGATGATCCGTTGCCGATCCTTTGCGAAGGCCTGTGGCACGGGCGCATCCTGACCGCCGCCAGCGGCGAACACGGTTTTGGTTACGACCCGCTGTTCTGGGTGCCGGAGCGCAATGTCTCCAGCGCTGAACTGAGCCCGGCCGACAAGAACCAGATCAGCCACCGCGCCCGAGCAATGGATCTGCTGCGCCAGCGTCTGGGCTTGAAATGACCCATGATTCCTCCGCGTCGTCGCTGATTATCGGCGGCGCCGACTCCTCGCCTCGGGCCCCGTTGCCAACGCTGCCGCCCTTGGCGCTGTACATCCACATCCCGTGGTGTGTGCGCAAATGCCCGTATTGCGACTTCAACTCGCACACCGCCAGCCCGGTGTTGCCGGAGCAGGAATACGTCGACGCGCTACTGGCCGATCTCGATCAGGACCTGCACGCGGTGTATGGCCGGGAAATCAGCTCGATCTTCTTCGGTGGCGGCACGCCCAGCCTGTTCAGCGCCGAAGCGCTTGGGCGGCTGCTGGAAGGTGTCGAGGCGCGCATTCCGTTTGCCAGTGACATTGAAATCACTCTGGAAGCCAACCCCGGCACCTTCGAACAAGAGAAGTTCGTCGCGTATCGCAAACTTGGCATCAATCGCCTGTCGATCGGCATCCAGAGCTTCCAGCCAGAAAAGCTCAAAGCGCTCGGCCGCATCCACAACGGCGACGAAGCAGTACGCGCCGCCGGCATGGCGCGTCAGGCCGGGTTCGATAACTTCAATCTGGACTTGATGCACGGCTTGCCCGATCAATCGCTGGACGATGCGCTGAGCGACTTGCGCCAGGCTATCGAACTGCAGCCGACGCACATTTCCTGGTATCAGCTGACTCTGGAGCCGAATACGGTGTTCTGGAACCAGCCGCCAGTGCTGCCGGAAGACGACACGCTGTGGGACATTCAGGAAGCCGGGCAAGCGCTGTTGGCCGAGCACGGTTACGCGCAATACGAAGTCTCGGCCTATGCCCAGGCGGGTCGCCCGGCACGGCACAACCTCAATTACTGGAGTTTCGGCGACTTCATCGGCATTGGTGCAGGCGCGCACGGCAAGCTCAGCCATCCGGACGGGCGCATTGTGCGCACCTGGAAAACCCGCCTGCCGAAGGACTATCTGAATCCGGCGAAGAGCTTCCTCGCTGGCGAGAAGGCCCTGACCAATGACGAGATGCCGTTCGAGTTCCTGATGAACGCGCTACGCCTGACTGAAGGGGTGGAATCGCGCCTGTATCCGGAACGCACCGGCCTGTCGCTGGAGAGTCTCGCCGAACACCGGCAAGAGGCCGAACAAAGTGGCTTGTTGCAGGTCGAACCGTCACGTCTGGCGGCCACCGAGCGCGGACAGCTGTTTCTCAACGACTTGCTGCAGAAATTTTTGAGCTGAGCCCGATCCCAAACGGCAGCCCTAAGGAAAAACCCATGGATTTGATACTCGACCTGCTTGCCACCGTCTCGCGCTGGAGCCGTAGCAACCTCTCGGAAATCGCTTTGGCACTGGTGGGCTGCTTGCTGGTGCTGTTCGGCGCCGACTTCAAAGGCTGGGTCGAGCAACGCCTGGGCAGCATCGCCGGCGCCTTGCGCGTCCCGCTGATGGCCCTGCTGTGCGTGATCGGCAGCGGCGCTGCGTTGATCTACGCCACACCGTGGGTGGTCAAGGGCTTGAGCCAGTTCAACAACTACAGCCTGGCGCCGGTGTTGTTGGTGGTACTGGTGTTGATCGGCGTAGTCGCCGACCGCCGCTGATCTTTCAGCACACCCAAAAAAACTGTAGGAGCTGCGGGGCGCGGGGGTATTTTTTTTTTTTTTTTTTTTTAATAATAAAAATATATCAACGGGGCGGCACGCATAACAGGGGTTGTGGTGGGGCACAAAGAATTGT